>NZ_JBHWJL010000330.1:0-5366 GCF_042731495.1 Streptomyces sp. NPDC059853 | reverse complement strand
GCGATCGACGGTGAGGAGGAGATGCGGGTCTGGCTCCAGGAGCTGATGGAGCGGGCGATCCGCGATCTGGACGGTACGCACTTCGATCTGGCCGACCCGATCAAGCGGGTGGAGGCCCGGATCGCCCCGCCCGGCAGCGCGGCGGCCCCGTACTACACCCGGCCCTCGCTGGACTTCGCCCGCCCGGGCCGCACCTGGCTGCCGACGCTGGGCGAGACCCGCTTCCCGGTGTGGAACGTCGTCTCCACCTGGTACCACGAGGGCGTCCCCGGCCACCATCTCCAGCTGGCGCAGTGGGTGCTGGTGCAGGAACGCCTCTCCCGCTTCCAGGTCAGCGTCGGCTCGGTGAGCGCGGCGACCGAGGGCTGGGCGCTCTACGCCGAGCGGCTCATGGACGAACTCGGCTATCTGACCGACCCGGCGCACCGGCTCGGCTACCTCTCCGGCCAGATGCTGCGGGCGGTGCGGGTGATCATCGACATCGGCATGCACCTGGGACTGAAGGTCCCGGCGGGCGAGAGCTACCACCCGGGCGAGGTGTGGACGCCGGAGCTGGCCACCGAGTTCTTCCGGATCCACACCGGGACGGAGCCGGAGTACACGCGCTCCGAGCTGACCCGCTACCTCGGTATGCCGGGGCAGGCGATCAGCTACAAGCTCGGCGAACGCGCCTGGCTGACCGGCCGCGAGGCGGCCCGCACGGCGCGGGGCGAGGCGTTCGACCTGAAGTCCTGGCACATGGCGGCCCTGTCACTCGGCTCGCTCGGCCTGGACGACCTGACGGACGAACTCGCCGCGCTGTGACGCCGCGGTGACGCGCCCCCGCCCACGTGGTCCCGGCAGGGGTCCGCTTGGGCAGGGCGACCAGCTGGGTGGGCAGTGCGGGCAGGCGGGGGCATGCGCGGGTATCCGCTCCCCGCCTGGGCCCCTTTCATCCGCTCCTGGGACTTGTCCGGTCGATCATGTGACTGGCGGAGCTCCGGGGCGTTGCCCCGGGCATGGCTCGGGGTGATCTCACGGATGCCGAGTGGGAAACCGGTGCGGCGGTTCCTGCCAGTGAGTAACGGACGTTGTGGCAGGTGGCATCGCTTGCCAGCGAGTCCGCGCTGATTTTGCGCGATCTGGGTCTGCTGGACGGGGCGTTGGAGCATGCGGAGGAAGCGGTGCCCTGCGCGAGGCAGGTCGGACGCGCTCACTGGTGCTCAGCCGCATCAGCCAGGTGGATATCCACCTCCGGCGGGGCGACCTGGATGCCGCTGTCGCTGCTGGGCGTGATCTGTTGAGCGCAAGCCCGCTACTCGGGTCGGTCCGGGTGGTACGGCAGTTGGACGAACTCCGCAGTCAGCTGGCGCTGCATGTCGGTTACCGGCCGGTCCGGGAGTACCTGGGGCGGTTGGACGAGTCGCGAAGGGCGGGAATGCTGTTGCTGGCCGACATCGTCCCGCCGCAGTCCCCGGGAGGCATCTCCGCATGACGTCGAGCGCCCCATCACCCACCGATCCCGAAGCCTGGACCGCCTACCTGGCGGAGGGCAATGCCAAGCAGGCCCGCAAACGTGTCTCTGCGGACGCGATCGTCCGCGACCCGCAGGGCCGCGTACTGCTCGTGAAGCCGACGTATAAGCCGGGCTGGGACTTGCCCGGTGGCATGGCGGAGGCGAATGAAGCCCCAGAGGACGCGGTGCGGCGGGAACTTCTGGAGGAGCTGGCCCTGAACGTCAGGCTGCGAGGGCTGCTGGTTCTGGATTGGGTGGCGTCACACGGTCCGTGGGATGACCAGTTCGCGCTGGTCTTCGACGGAGGCTCGCTTCATGAGAGCGAGGTTGGCGCACTCCGGCCGCAGGAGACCGATGGGGAGGTCGGGAAAGTTGCGTTCCTCCGTCCGGGCGCCGCGGCTTCGTTGCTGCCGCAGCGCACGAGCTTGCGATTCTCGGAAGCAATGAATTCTCTGGCGGCTGGCCAGCCTAGCTACTTGCGCAACGGCCGCCCGGTCTTTCCACGGGGCTGAGGCGGAACAGGAGAGCAACCGAGCCCTCCTCCTGGAGGGCTCGGTGAGTCAGATGGCGCCCGTCTTGATGGCGGAGGTGAAGGCAGCCCACGCCTCCTTGTTGACCCGCATTACCCGCTCCGGGAGCTTGGAGTCCCGTACCGGCAGCCTGCCGGTTGCGGTGTCGGCGACCTCGAGGCAGTCTCCGTTCTCTGCCCCGCTGTAACTACTTTTGCGCCAACACCTCTGGCGCAGATCCTCTGTCTTCACTATTCGGACTCTTCCAGGTATCTACGGATTAGAACGGCTGATTCTCGGGTGGAGAGGGCCATGGAACGTGCTACGTCGTACCGCGTCCGCTGTTCGATGACCTTCTCGCCGTCCTCGTCTGAGCTTACGGTCTGGCCGGAGGAGAAGCTTTCGACGTGGGCCCACAAGGCCCCGTTGCTCATCGTCAGCAACGTCAGGCTTCCCCCGAGCAGTGGGTGTAGCCCCTGGCGCCATGGCAGTACCTGGATCTCTGTCCGAGGGCGGTCGCAGGCAGCCAGCAGGCGCTTGAGTTGGGGTCGCATTCCGGCGCCTGCGATGGGTCGCATCAAGGCTGCTTCGTCCATGACTGCCCAGTAGTAGGGGGGATCCTCGCCGTCCAGGATGGCTTGTCGTTCTATGCGGGCTGCGACCTTGGCTGCCACGTCCTCGCGGTCGGCGGCCGGCAAACCTGTGCGGAACAGATCGGTCGCGTACTCACGGGTTTGCAGCAGGCCGGGGATGATCGAGCTGGTGAAAACCTCGATTCGTCGCGCGCTTCTTTCCAGACGCACGTACTCCCTGCTGTACCGGGCGAACTGGATGTCTCTCTCAAGGCTGTGCAACTCGCTCAGGGCACCCTGTGCCTCGTAGAAGGCATCCAAGGCGGCTACCAGCGCACGGGACGCCGGCTGGATGCCCCGTTCGACGCGGGACAAGTAGCTGTAGGCGTATCCGTCAAGCTGTTCGGACAAGGCCCGGAGAGTTAGCCCCCGGTCAGTTCGTAGCTTCCGGATGCGACTCCCGAAGCGGGCGTCGCGCCTCCCTCGGTCTGTCAGCTCCATGGACCCTCCAGCCGTGCAGCACTGTTGACTGCCAGTGCACTGCATCATTTCAGTAACGCGTGCTTGTGGACTAGAGGCTGCCTGTCACGCGATGCTGATTCTGCGCAGGTGGCGAGCGACGGAGCGTCATCGTTCAACTGCGTGCACATGGCAATTCCGCGCGTCCGCATGTGGAGGTGACTTGCGATGACCAGCCGGTGCGCTGCGGGCCTCTGCGGCCATGGATGACCATGGCTGCCGGGGGCAGCATCCACGTTCATCGCCACGCAGCCGGCGGGGCCGTTCGCGAGCGGGGCAGTCCTGAAGGTGCTGCTGAGACAGTGCAATTGGGCGTCTCAGCGCTGCTGAGCAACGTGTTGGCACACGTTCACGCCTTGGCGCCTCATGCGCGTCACGTGGCGGGACGGCGTCTTCCTGCGGGTGGAAGTGTTCGACACGTCCGCGCGTCTTCCGACCGTCGGTGCGGCGCCGGGCTGGGAGGCCGAGTCAGGGCGTGGTCTGTGGATGTTGCAGGCCATGGCGAGCGGGCTCGGGTGGTCCACCCTTCACCCGCCTTACGCGTGGCGCAAGGTGATCTGGTTCGAAATGCCCTATCGATAACCGAAATATTCGTGCACAACTAGTGCACAGCCAGGTCTCTTGTCCTGAGCAGTGCAAAAGGTGGGTGGTGGAAGCCTTCGGATGACACACGCACTCTCAAGGAGTATTCAGGCGAGCACGCTCCGACATCATTATGCCGCTGCGGTGCAGTTCCGCGATGACCTAGGACCACGACAGAAGGCTCAGTTATGACCGTTGAGACAGCGAACCCGATGTCTGCCGATGAGTTTGTTGGTCGGCTCCTCGACGAACTTCGCCCGGAAGGGCTGACGGAGGAGATCGTGGCGGCGATCCGCGAAGTGCCGAGGCACCGCTTCGCGCCGGGGGCGACGTTGGCAGAGGCGTATGCGAACGACGCCGTGATCACGAAGCGGAACGATGCCGGTTACCCGATCAGTTCTGTCTCCGCGCCGTGGGTTCAGGCGCGGATGCTGAAGCTCTCCGGTCTGCGGCGCGGCATGCAGGTCCTGGAGATCGGGTCCGGGGGCTACAACGCCGCGCTGATGGCCTCCATCGTCGGCGAGCAGGGCCGGGTCCTCAGCATCGACATCGACCCGGAGGTCACCGAGCGGGCAGCTCGGCTGCTGGCTGAGACAGGCTACGCGGACCGGGTGAGCGTGCTGTGCGCGGACGGCACGTACGGGGCTCCTGCGGACCTCGTTCCGGAGGGTGGGTGGGACGTCATCATGGTGACCGTCCAGGCCCCGGACCTGCCGCCGGCGTGGTCCGATCAGCTCGCCGAGGACGGTCGGTTGGTCGTGCCGCTGAGCGTGCGTGGCACGCGTCAGGTGATCGCGTTCGAGCATGACGGCGATCACCTGCGGAGCCATGGGCACACGGTGTGCGGGTTCGTCGGGATGCAGGGTGACAACCGGCACGGTGGGCGGACCGTCGACCTGGACGGTCAGGGCCTGCTGCTCACCCTGGGGGACGACCAGGAGGCGGACGAGCAGGCGCTGACGGCCGCCGTCGCGTCCGGGGAGTCCCACACAGTGTGGAGCGGCGTCGTTCTCGGCCCCGGTGAGGGCGTACTTCCGTCCCTGGACCTGTGGCTCATCAGCTCGCTGCCCTGCGCGCGGATCCGAGCCACCGCGGAAGCGGTGGAGGCCGGCCTGAGCGGCTGGACCCTGGAGACCGCCGCGACCTGGCGAGGTGACACCTTCGCCTTCCTGACCATCCGCGCTGCCGAGAACGGCTTCGAGCTGGGCGCCCGCGCCTACGGGCCGGACCGGGCTTCCCTGGCCGGTGTGCTGGCCTCCCAGGTGGAGGCATGGAACGGCAGCGGCCGGCGTGGCACCTTCGAGCCCGTCTTCCGCGCCTACCGCACGGAGTACCCGGTGGACCGTCTGCCCGAGGGACAGGTCATCACGAACCCGTACTCCCGCCTGCTGGTGTCGCACTGAGCACCGGCGTCTTCGATTCCCGGCCGTCCGGCCGGGTCAACCACTGAACCTCCGACTTCAGGGAGCAGAGATATGGCGACTGTGTTAGCGGACGCTTTCGACCTCGACTGTCAGACCAGCGACATCACGGAGATCAGTCCGGGGATGGCCGACTCCGAGCCGTGCACCGCCGATGGCTGCGGGGCCTCCCCGACCACCGGCGCCACCACGGGCTGCGCTGTTCCCGATGGGCCGCCAGTAGCCGGTAACTGCGCCCTCGTGTAGTCCCCACCTGGTCAGCGTCCGG
>NZ_JBHWJL010000329.1:0-5394 GCF_042731495.1 Streptomyces sp. NPDC059853 | reverse complement strand
GTCCAGGATGCCGCCGCGCGAGGTGTTGACGACGACGGCACCGGCCGGGAGGGCGGCGAGTTCCGCCGCCCCGATCAGGCCGCGGGTGCCGGGGGGGAGGGGGACGTGCAGGCTGAGATGGTCGGTGGCGGCCAGCAGGGCGGGCAGCTCGGCGGGTTCGGCTCCGGCGGCGGTGATGTCGGCGGCGGGGACCACCGGGTCGTGGGCCAGCACCCGCATGCCGAAGCCGTGCGCGGCGATGGCGGCGACCCGGCGGGCGATGCGGCCGAAGCCGAGCAGGCCGAGGGTGGCGCCGTGCAGTTCCCGGCCGCGGATCGCGGCGCGGGTGTCGCCCTCGTCGCGGACGGCGAGGCCGATGCCGCGCCGGACGGCGAGCAGCAGGGCGATGGTGTGCTCGGCGACCGACTGGGTGTTGGCGGTGGGGGTGGTGGTGACGGTGATGCCCTGGGCGCGGGCCCGGTCGAGGTCGACGGTGTCCAGGCCGACGCCGTGCCGGGCGATGATCCGCAGCCGGGGCGCGCGGCGCATCATGGCGCCGTCGACCCGCTCGGTGCGCAGCAGGATGCCGGTGACACGGTCACAGATGGCGTCGAACGGGACGGGGTCGGGGCCGTATCCCAGGCGTACCTCGGCGTGCCGGCGCAGCCGCTCGACGGCGTCGGGGTGGACGGGGCGCGGGATCCACACCAGGGGTGGCCGCTGGTCAGTCACGGGGCACCAGACGCTGGTTGGCGGCGCGGCGTCCGGCTTCGCCGGCGATCAGCCGGTGGGCGGCGGCGGTGACCTCGCCGATGTCCGCGCGGGGGACGACGGCGACGCCGTCGTGGTCGCCGAGGACCCAGTCGCCGGGGCTGACGGGGACACCGCCCACGGCGATGGTGGTGGCCGTGCGGTAGGGGCCGGTCTTCCAGGGGCCCGCCGGGGTGACGGCGCGGGCGAAGACGGGGACGCCGAGCGCGGGCAGTTCGGCGAGGTCGCGGGCGGCGCCGTCCAGGACGATGCCGCCGATCTCCAGGGCTCTGGCCTTCTGCACCACGAGTTCGCCGATCAGGGCGCGGGTGGTGTCGCCGCCGCCGTTGACGACGAGGATCTCGCCGCGCCGGATGGTCTCGAACGCCGCGTGCAGCCCTTTGTTGTCGCCCGGCCGGGTCCAGACGGTGAAGGCGGGTCCTGAGAGGGTGGCGCCCGGCCACAGGGGGCGTATGCCGTCGGCGACTCCGAAGCGGTCCATGGCGTCGGAGACGGTGGCGACGGGGAGCGCGCCGGGGGGCGGGTAGGCGTGCACGGTTCTCCTCGGGTGGTGGGTCGTCGGGCCGTCAGTACAGGGCGGGCGGGAGCCCGATGCGGGCGATGTCCTCGGCGCAGCGGCGCACCGCGTGGACGAACTCGGGGATCTTCTCGTCGGTGAAGCGGACGGTGGGGCCGCCGAGGGCGAGGACGACGGTGCGGGCCGGGCGGCGGTCGCCGATGTGCGGGACGGGGACGGCCAGGCCGCTGTTGCCGGCTTCGCGCTGGCCGTGGCTGACGCTCCAGCCGGCCGCGGCGGCGTGGGCGATGCCGTCGCGCAGGGCCTGCGGGTCGCCGCCGGACTCGGCGACGATGCCGGTGACGAGGGCTTCGCGTTCGGCGGGCGGCTCCAGGCTGAGCAGGACGTAGGCGGCGGAGCCGACGTTCATGGGGAGCTGGTCGCCCTGCTGGACGGCGTGCCGCAGGGTGTTGGGGCTGGGGGCCTGGCCGACGACGACGCGCTGGTGGCCCTCGCGGACGTAGAGGCTGACGGTCTCGCCGGTTTCGGCGGCCAGGGCGCGCATCCGGGCGAGGGAGGCCTCGGGCACCGTCCAGGCGGCGTCGGCGAAGGCGGCGAAGGCGATCAGGGCGGTGCCGACCCGGATCTGGCCGTCGGCGCCGGTCTCCAGCAGTCCTTCGGCGGCGAGGGTGTCCACCAGGCGCAGCACGGTGGTCCGGGGGAGCCCGGTCTCGCGGACGATGTCGGCCGGGCCGAGGGACATCCGGTCGGGGGTGAAGGCCCGCAGGACCCGCCAGGCGCGGCTCACCGCGCGGATGCCGCCGGTTCCCTCGCCCGCGTCGGTGACCGCCGTGGATGTCATCACGCCCCCTTGTTCAGCAATCAGTTCGAACCAAAGGCTTGTATACCACCAGGCGGTCATCTATATCTACTAGGCGGACACTCTGGTGTCGCAAACCATTCGTTAACAGGTCACAAGGGAGTGTCCGTGCGGAAGAAACGTCCCGCTCTCGCGGCCCTCGGGGTCGTGATCACGCTGGTCCTGGCGGGGTTCGCCGCCGTGGACGCCAGCAACTCCGCCTCGGGGGCGACGCCGAGGTCCAAGCTCATCGTCATGGCGCCCGCGGCGCCCGGCGGCGGCTGGGACCTCGCCTCCCGCGAGGCGCAGCAGGCACTGCGCGCGGGGTCGATCGTCAACAACGTGCAGGTCGTCAATGTGCCCGGGGCCGGCGGCACCATCGGTCTGGCCCAGTTCGTCGAGGTGGGCGCCGACCCGACCCGGCTGATGATGACCGGTACGGTCATGGAGGGCGCGATCACCGTCAACAACTCGCCGGTGGCCCTGGAGGACACCACGCCGATCGCCCGGCTCGCCGAGGACTACGAAGTGCTGATCGTCCCGGCCGACTCGCCGTACCGGACGCTGGAGGACTTCCTGGCGGCCTGGCGGGAGAACCCGCACGGGCACGCGATCGGCGGCGGCGGCCTCGGCGGCACCGACCATCTGCTGGCCGGGCTCACCGCCCGGGAGGCCGGTATCGACCCGGCCGACCTCAACTACATCGCGTTCGCGGGCGGCGGCGAGGTGCTCACCGCGCTGCTGTCGCACACCGTGGAGGTCGGGGTCAGCGGCTACAACGACTTCCGCGACCAGATCGAGGCGGGCAATCTGCGCGCCCTGGCGATCTCCGCCGACGCCCCGGTGCCCGGGATCGACACCCCGACCCTGATCGAGCAGGGCATCGACGTCTCGCTGCCCAACTGGCGCGGCCTGGTCGCCCCGCCCGGCATCACCGACGCCCAGCGCGAGGAACTCATCGCCATCGTCACCGAAATGACCCGCACCCCGGAGTGGGCGGACGCACTGGACCGCAACAAGTGGGCGGACAGCCTGCTGACGGGGGACGCGTTCGCCGACTTCATCCGGGAGGACCAGGCCAGGGTCGACGCCGTCATCGAGGAGCTGGGCCTGTGAGCACACCGTCCGCGTCCGATCCCCGGCAGCCGGACTTCTGGCGCCGCAGGACCGGGCTGATCATGCCGCTGCTGCTGCTCGTCATCGGCATCGTGCTCGCCGTCGGCACCGTCACGATGGAGGTGCCGGACAACGTCGCCTCCCCCGGCCCGCGGTTGTTCCCCACCGTCATCGCGATCGGCTGCTTCGTCTTCGCCGTGCTGCTGGCCGTCGACGTCTGGCGCCGCCCCGAACCCGCGCGCGTCGCCACCCGCGAGACCGCGGCCGGGGCACCGGCACCGGCACCCGCACCGGCCGCCGCGGACGGCGCGCCGGACGAGGCGACGGCGACCGCCGCGCCGGAACCGCTGCGGATCCGGAGCAACCGGCCCGCGGTGCTCGGACTGGTCGGCACCGTGGTGGCGTTCATCGTGCTGCTGCTCCCGCTCGGCTGGATCCTGGCCGGCGCCGGGCTGTTCTGGGGGGTCGCCAGGACCCTGGGCAGCCGGCGGACGGTGTTCGACATCTTCCTCGCCGTCGCCATCTCCTCCGGCATCCAGCTGGCGTTCTCCGCCGGACTGGGGCTCAACCTTCCCCCCGGCATCCTGGAAGGGGTCTTCTGATGGACTCCCTGAGCAATCTCGGGGACGGGTTCCTCACCGTCCTCACCCCCATGAACCTGCTGTGGGTGTTCGTCGGCGCGCTGCTGGGCACCGCCGTCGGCGTCCTGCCGGGCCTCGGCTCGGCCATGGCCGTGGCGCTGCTGCTGCCGGTGACGTTCTCGCTCGACCCGATCGGCGCGTTCATCATGTTCGCCGGTGTCCTGTTCGGCGGGCTCTTCGGCGACTCCATATCCGGCATCCTGATGAACACCCCCGGCAACAGCACCGCGATCGCCGGGACCATCGAAGGCCACAAGATGGCGCAGAGCGGGCGCGCCGCCCAGGCCCTGGCGGCCTCGGCGATCGCCTCGTTCGTCGGCGGAACGGTGGCCTCGCTGCTGGTGGTGTTCTTCGCGCCCTCGCTGGCCCGGCTCGCCACCCTGTTCGGGCCGGCGGAGTATCTGGCGCTGGCGGTGTTCGCCTTCGTCGCCATCTCGGCCGTGGTCGGAGAATCGATCCTGCGCGGACTGACCTCCCTCGCCATCGGTCTGGCGATCGCCCTGGTCGGCATCGACGGCATGTCCGGTGCCTCCCGGTTCACCGCCGGGATGCCCGAACTCTTCGACGGCGTCAACATCGTGGTCATCACCGTCGGGCTCCTGGCCCTCGGCGAGGTCATCACGGTCGCGGCGCGGCGCGGCACCAGCGAGGAGGCCAAGCTCATCACCTCCACCGGCCGGCTGTGGCTCTCGCGCCGGGAGTTCCGGCTCGCCCTGCCCGCCTGGCTGCGCGGTACGGCCATCGGGGTGCCGTTCGGCATCATCCCGGTCGGCGGGTCCGAGGTGCCGACCTTCCTCGCCTACGGCACCGAGCGCCGGCTGGCCTCCCGCAAGCCGGGCTCCATGTTCGGCAAGGGCGCGATCCAGGGCGTGGCGGGACCGGAGGCGGCGGGCAACGCGACCGCGGGCACCGCCATGGGCGCGCTGCTGGCGCTGGGCCTGCCGACCTCGGCGACGGCCGCCGTCATGCTCGCCGCCTTCCGGCAGTACGGGCTGCAACCCGGTCCGCTGCTGTTCGAGCGCGCCAGCGAGCTGGTGTGGGCGCTGCTGGCCAGCTTCTTCATCGGCATGGTGGTGCTGCTGATCCTCAATCTGCCGTTCGCACCGCTGTGGGCGAAGCTGCTGAAGGTGCCCCGGCACTACCTGTACGCGGGGATCACCGTCTTCGCCATGCTGGGCATCTTCGCCACCAGCAGCAAGGTCCTGGATCTGGTGCTGGTGCTGGCGATCGGTCTGCTCGGGTTCGCGATGCGGCGTTACGGGCTGCCCGTGGCGCCGGTGCTGATCGGCGTCATCCTCGGGCCGCTGGCCGAGACCGAGTTCCGGCGGACCATGGCGGTCAGTGAGGGCGATCCGCTGGCGCTGGTCTCCAGCCCGATCTCGGCGACCCTCTACATCGTGCTGGCGCTGGGCGTCGCGGGGCTGCTGATCCAGCGCGCGCGGACCGCCCGGGCGCAGCGGGAGGCGCTGGAGACGGCCGCCTGAGCGTCTGCGCGCGTCCGCATCCGGCCCGGGGGCCGGCCCGCACCGGGC
>NZ_JBHWJL010000328.1:0-5524 GCF_042731495.1 Streptomyces sp. NPDC059853 | reverse complement strand
CCCTGTGCGTCACCGCCCTCGGCCCGGCCGCCGCGTCCGCCCAGGACACCCCTGGGTCGTTGGACGTCACGCGCCGGTAATCCCCTTGGCATGGCCGCGACTTGTGCCGGGTACAGCGCAGGCGGAGTGATCCGCCGACCCAACCCCCACAGACCTTCCTTGGGAGGCTCCATGAAGTTGCGCCGCATGGTGAAGGTGGCCGCTACCGCGGCCCTCGCCCTGTGCGTCACCGCCCTCGGCCCGGCCGCCGCGTCCGCCCAGGACACCCCTGGTGCGGCGGCGGGCGCCTACGTCGCCCTCGGGGACTCGTACTCCTCGGGCGTCGGCGCCGGCAGCTACGACAGCGACAGCGGCGACTGCCGCCGCTCCACCGTCGCCTACCCGCAGCTGTGGGCCGACGCCAACGCCCCGTCCTCCTTCGACTTCACCGCCTGCTCCGGTGCCCGCACCACCGATGTGATCGCCACTCAGCTCGGTCCGCTGAGCGCGAGCACCACGCTGGTCAGCATCAGCATCGGCGGCAACGACGCCGGGTTCGCCGACACCATGCAGACCTGTGTGCTCAGCGGCACCAGCGCCTGTCTGTCGGCCGTCGCGACGGCCAACCAGTACATCACCGACACCCTCCCCGGCCGGCTCGACGCCGTCTACGACGCCATCCGGGCCGCCGCGCCCAACGCCGAGGTGGTCGTGCTGGGCTACCCGCGGATGTACGAACTCGGCGGCAGCTGCGCGTTCGGCATCAGCGAGGAGTCACGGGCGGCCATCAACAGCGCCTCGGACAACCTCAGCGACGTCACCGCCAAGCGGGCGGCGGACCACGGCTTCAGCTACGGGGATGTCCGCCCCGCCTTCACCGGTCATGAGATCTGCTCGTCCGACTCCTGGCTGCACAGCGTGACCCTGCCGGTCACCGACTCCTACCACCCCACGGCCGCCGGCCAGTCCGGCGGCTACTACCCCGTCATGGAGGACCTGGTCTGACCGACCTGCGGGCCGCCCCGGAACCACGGGGCGGCCCCGCCCTCACCCCCGGTCGCCCGCCACCGCCTCACGCGCCGTCAGCAGCGCCGTCGCCGGATCACCGGCCGGAGCGCCCGCCGGAGCCCACCGCCCCGACTCCCGGCGAAACGGCCACCACCGGCCGTCCGCCCCGTACCGCAGCTGCGCCCCCTCACCGACCACCGTCCAGTGCGTACCGGAGGCCCGCAGCCTCGGCCGCCCCGCCACCTCGTCCGCCCAGGCGCCCGCCAGCTGCGCCAGCGCCTCCGGCGGAGCCGCCCCCGGCGGATCCTCCAGCACGGCGATCCCGGCGCCGCCGCCCGCCCGCCAGGCCCGTACCGCGAGCCGCAACTCCGCGACGGAACGCCGGCAACCGCGCGCCAGCCGCACCGCCACCGGCTCCGGCGGACCGGCCGCCGCCAGCCGCACCGCGTCCTCCCACACCCCGTACCCGGCCGGTACCGGCTGCCCGGCGTGCCCGGGGCGCAGCGCGAGCGCCAGCAGCACTCGGGCGCGATCGGCCGCGTCGGCCGCCAGGAACTCCAGCGCCGCCGGGTCCACCTCGCCCGTCTCGCAGGGCACCAGCGACGGCGGTGTCCCCGTCCGCTCCACCGGCGGCGGCGCGGCGGGCAGCGGCGGATCACCGCCGAGCGCCGCCCGCGCCGCGTACCGTTCGGCGGCCGGCACCCCGGCGGGCTCCCGCGCGGCCGGCTCCGCCTCCCGGGCCGGTGCCGAGGCGGCCCGCACCTCGCGCAGCAGCGTCTCCTCGTCCCGGCCGCGCAACAGCAGCAGCACCCACGGGTCCTCGTCCAGCAGCCGCGCCGCCTGGTAGCACAGCGCCGCCGTGTGCACGCAGTGGTCCCACTCCCCGCACTCGCACTCCGGTTCCAGATCGCCGATGCCCGGCAGCAGATCCACCCCGGCCGCCGCCGCGTCCGCCACCAGATGCGGCGGCATCTCGCGGTCCAGCAGCGCCGCGAGGTGCCCGGCCTCGCCCGCCACCACCGCGAGCAGCCGCCGCCACTCGTCCGCCGACAGCCGGCGCAGCGTCACATCCGCCCGCCGCCCCGTGCCGTCCCGGTCCCGGACGACGGCGGTCAGCCGCCCCGGGCGTACCGACACCGCGCCCACCGCCCCGGCTCTGGCCGTGCGCCGGCCGGCCGCCATCACGGCGCCCTCCAGCGCGGAATCCTCCACCGCCCGCTGCCAGCCGACCCCCCACCAGCTGTGCGCGAACCCCCGGCCCCGCGCGGGCGGCAGGGCCGCGAACACCCGCTCCGTATCGCCACCGGCGCTCTGCTCCGGCTCCTCGTCCCAGCTCATGACACCCTCCGCAGGGTCACCAGTTCGGCCAGCTCGGCATCCGTCAGCTCGGTCAGCGCGGCTTCCCCCGCCCCGCCGAGCACCGCGTCCGCGAGCGACTGCTTGCGCCGCAGCAGCGCCGCGATCCGGTCCTCGACCGTTCCCTCCGCGATCAGCCGGTGCACCTGCACCGGGCGGTCCTGTCCGATTCGGTGGGCGCGGTCCGTCGCCTGCGCCTCGACCGCCGGGTTCCACCAGCGGTCGAAGTGGACGACGTGGTCGGCCCGGGTGAGATTGAGCCCGGTCCCGGCCGCCTTCAGCGACAGCAGGAACACCGGCACCGCGCCGCCCTGGAAGTCGCCTACCAACTCCTCGCGCCGGGCCACCGGCAGCCCGCCGTGCAGCAGCGCACACGGCACCGAACGGGCGCGCAGGTGCTCCTGGAGCAGCCGGGCCATCCGCACGTACTGGGTGAAGACCAGCACCTGGGAGCCGGCGGCCAGGATGTTCGCCAGGAGTTCGTCGAACGCCTCCAGCTTTCCGGAACGGCCCGCCAGTCGGGGGCTGCCCTCCTCCTTGAGGAACTGCGCCGGATGGTTGCAGATCTGTTTGAGGGAGGTCAGCAGCTTGACGATCAGTCCGCGCCGGGCGACCCCCGCGGACCCGGAGATCTCGGCCAGCGTCTCGCGCACCACCGCCTCGTACAGACCGGCCTGTTCGGGGGTGAGGGACACCGTGCGGTCGGTCTCGGTCTTCGGCGGCAGCTCGGGGGCGATGCCCGGGTCGGACTTGCGGCGGCGCAGCAGGAACGGGCGGACGAGAGCGGCCAGCCGTTCGGCGGCGGCCGGGTCGGCGCCGGACTCGACGGCGTCGGCGTAGCGGGTGCGGAAGGCGGTCAGCCGGCCGAGCAGACCGGGGGTGGTCCAGTCCAGGATCGCCCACAGTTCGGTGAGGTTGTTCTCCACCGGGGTGCCGGAGAGCGCGACCCGGGCCCGGGCGGGGAGGGTGCGCAGGGCCCTGGCGGTGGCGGAGGTGTGGTTCTTGACGTGCTGGGCCTCGTCCGCGACCAGCAGGCCCCAGTCGGTGGCGGCCAGCTCGGCGGCGTCCAGCCGCATGGTGCCGTAGGTGGTGAGGACGACCTCGTCCTCCGCCAGGGCGGTCAGGTCGCGGGCGGTGCCGTGGTAGCGGCGCACGGGGGTGCCGGGGGCGAACGTCTCGATCTCCCGCTGCCAGTTGCCGAGCAGCGACGCGGGACAGACGACCAGGGTCGGCCCCGGGTGCTCGCCGGTGGCATGCCGGTGCAGATGGAGGGCGATGAGGGTGATGGTCTTGCCCAGCCCCATGTCGTCGGCCAGCACCGCGCCCAGACCGAGCGAGGTCAGCCGGTGCAGCCAGCCCAGGCCGCGCAGCTGGTAGTCGCGCAGGGTCGCGGCGAGCCGTGCGGGCTGCGGGACGGGGCGGTGGAGCGGGCTCTCGGGGTCGGCCAGCCGGCGGCGCAGTTCCTCCAGCGCACCGGTGGCCCGTACCTCGACGCCCTGCCCGTCCTGCTCGTCCCTCTCGTCGCTCTCCAGCCGTCCGGTGAGCGCGGCGCGCAGCCCCTCCACGGCGGTGAGCTTGCGGTCGGGGCGGTTCCGGGCCCGGCGCAGCGCCTCGGGGTCGACCAGCACCCACTGGTCGCGCAGCCGGACCAGGGGGCGGCCGGATTCGGCGAGGCGGTCGAGTTCCGCCCGGGTCAGCGGGGTGTCGCCCAGGGCGAACCGCCAGTCGATGGCGGTGAGCGCGCCGGGGGAGAGAAGGGAGGGGCCGGGGCCGCCCTGCGGGTGGTCGGGGGAGCCGACCACGGCGTGGGTGGTGAGGGTGCGGACCAGGTCCCGGGGCCAGTGCACCTGGACACCGGCGGCGGTGAGGGCGCGGGAGACGGGGGCGCCGAGGAGTTCGGCGATCTCCTCGTCGGCGAGATCGACGGCGTCGGGAACGGCGGCCGACAGCAGGGGGGTGAGGGCGTCCCAGGCGGCGGCCGCGCGGCGCAGGGTGCGCAGGGCGTCGGTGCGGGCGCCGGGGGAGAAGGCGTGGGCGGGAGCGGTACCGGCGAAGAGCTGGGCGGCGTCGGTGACGACGGTGGGGTCGGTGAGGCTGTGCACCTGGGCGACGGCGCGGAACCGGGCGCGGTCGGTGCCGAGTCCGAGCGCTTCCACCCGCAGGGAGAGCCGTACGCCCGCGTCCTGTCCCGCCGCGACCTCGGTGGCCCAGGTGCGCAGTGCGGGGCGGCGTTCCGCGGTGCGGGCGGCGAAGGCCGGGCCGCCGGCGGCGAGTGCGGCAGCCGGGGTGCGCGGCAGGGTGTCGGCGACGGCGTCGAGGAACGCCCGGAGCAGGGGGTGCGGCGCGGGCAGCCGCGGTGGCGCGGCGGGATCGGGGGAGGGGAGCGGGACGGCGTGCGCGTGGACCGGCATGGCGTCGGCGAGTTCCCGCAGCCGTTCGATGTCGGCACTCTCCAGCGGGCCGAGCCGCCAGGCGTCGTACTCCCCGGGGCTGAGGCCGGGCAGCAGCCGCCCGCGGGCGGCGAGTTGCAGGGCGAGGACGGCGGCGGAGCCCCAGAACGCGGCGGAGCCGGTGCCCGCGGTCCTGGCCCGGGTCAGCAGCGGCAGCGCCTCGCGCACCGGCAGGACGAGGGCGGGGACCGTCACCGTCGTCACCGCGCCGTCCCCGGCGGGCAGGGCCACCGTCAGATCCCTGGGCTCGGCGGTGACGGACGCGGGCGGCCGGGCGGGCAGCTCCGGGGGCGAGCCGTCGGGCCGCCAGAACGCCACCTCGGAGGCGCGCGGGGGGTCGGCCGGGAGAAAGACGACGGCGGCGCTCATGCGTTCCTCAAAGTTGACTAGCTGGCGGGGCAGCGGCCGAGGGTACCCCATAGCCGCGGAGGGGCGGAAACCCCACGCGGGGGGTGGGGCTGGGTACACCATGGCCGGGGGGCTGTGGCCATAGCAGTGACGGCCCGTGGTTCATAGGTTCGTCACAACGGAACCATCCCCCTCGTACCGGAGTTGTTGCCATGCCCGAAGCGCCGGCCACCGCTGTGACCGCACCCCCGCCCGTCCCCGCCGCCCCCTGACGCCGACGGGGACCAATCTCCTCGGCCTGGTGAAACACGTGGCCACGGTGGAGGCCAGATACTTCGGCGAGGTCTTCGGCCGCCCCTCCCCGGAACCGCTGTGCCGCTGGC
>NZ_JBHWJL010000327.1:0-5524 GCF_042731495.1 Streptomyces sp. NPDC059853 | reverse complement strand
CCCATGGTGTACAGCGCGGGTAAGTTCTTCGACGGGGGCGCGCTCGCCCCGCTGGGATGACCGGTGACCGCAGGGACCGACGACCGGCGGCCGCCGGGAGACGACAAGGATGAGATCGGTGAATCGCGGAAAGAGCGGACCGAGGAACGGGTCGGTGCAGGCCCGGGTGGTCGCCGAAATGCGCCATCGCATCATCAGGGGCGACATCAGACCCGGGTCGCCGCTCGCCGAACTGGCCCTCGCGGAGGAGTTCGGCGTCAGCCGCACACCGGTGCGCGAGGCGCTGAAACAGCTCCAGACCGAGGGCCTGGTCGAGATCCGGCCCCGGGTCGGCACGTTCGTCACCGCCCCGTCCCGCCGTGAGATCACCGAACTCTTCGAGATGAAGGAACTCCTGGAGGGCGCCGCCGCCCGCCTCCTCGCCCAGCGCGGCCGGGTCGCGGAGATCGAGCTGCTGGAACGGAACCTGCGCGAGGCGGACGACGCGGTGGAGCGCGACGACCGCGAACGGTACGCCGGACTCGTCCAGGAATTCCACGACCTGCTGATCGCCGGAGCGGACAACAGCAAGCTGGAGGCCCACTACCGCACGCTGATGAACCAGCTGGCGTACTCCCGGCTGGTGACCACCTCCCTCAGCCAGCCGGGACGGGCCCGCCAGTCCGACCGCGAGCACCACCACGTTCTCGAACTGATCCTGGAGAAGGACGGCGACAGCGCGGAACACGTCATGCGCGAGCACGTGCGCGCCTCACGCCGCGCCCTGCTGGCCGGGCTGCCGCCCACCGGCGTCGCACCCGGCGCCTGATCCCCCCGGCCGGTGGGGGCGGTCCCGCCCCCGCCGGCCGGGGGTGGACGGGGCTGCGGTCAGGGCCCGCCGGTCCACCAGGTGTTCACCATGCCCGCCACCAGCGCGGCCAGCCCCAGCACCGTGATGGCGTGGAAGGCCCGGTCCGTCGCCCCGGACGGGGGCGGCACCGGCGACCGGGCCTCCCCCGTGCCGTACCGGGTCGGCCCGCAGGGCCCCTCGGCGTCACCCCGTACGAAGTCGGCCAGCCGCCGCAGACACGGCGCGCACGCCCGGACGGCACGGGACCGGCCGTACGCCACCACCGACCCGGCCCACATCACCGGCACGTTCTCGTCCCGGCACATGGAGCAGGCCCCTTCCCGGGTCACCCACGCGGTGAACTCGTCGACGTGCAGCCAGGCCAGCGGGGTCGGCGCCGTCATGTGCCGTCGCTTTCGGGGGCGGGGGCTGGGACGGGGGCTGGGGCGGCGTCGGGGCCCGGATCGGGGGCGTCGCGCCGCACCATCCGGGTCACGCGCACGATCCGGCGCGTCCCGAGCGTCAGGGTGCCTCCCTGGAGGAACCGGAAACGGCGCCCGTTGTGCAGCACGGTCACCGACCCGACCCGCTCGGGCCGGCCGCCGATGTCGATCCAGTCCCACTCCTGGACGCGGGCGGCCGTCACATCGAGCGTCACCTTCTCCACCCGCCGCATCGACATGTCGTCACTCACCGAACGCCCCCACCAGGTCGCAACTGAACCAGACGATCTTGCCGTCGCCGTGCCGGGTGTGTTCACAGCCGAAGGCGGACGCCATTTCCCGCAGCATCCACAGCCCCCTGCCGGATTCGGCGTCCCAGTCGGGCACCTCACCGACGACGGGCAGTTTCCGTGACCGGTCGAAGACCTGCACGGTGACTTCACCGCCGATCAGCACGACGCGGACGTAACAGCGGGGATCGGAGACGTGTTTGACCACGTTCGAGAGAAGTTCGCTCACCCCGAGCCGCACCAGATCCATGGCACCGGCCGACCCGCCCCATTCCCGGACGACTTCACACACTTTCCAGCGCCACCGCTCAATGCTCGTGGCGTCCGCCAGTAAGGTCCGGCCGAACACGTTCTGGTCGTACGCGGTCCGCACGGATGCCATGACACACCTCCAACAGCAGAGCGGCTGCTTCGCTCCGTAGTGCTGCCACTACCGAGTGAGTTTCAGCCTGGCGCAGCTCTGGGCAGCCTTCAACTTGCCGGGATTGCTGAGATAGTCAGGGGGCGGCTGTTGAACCGCAAGGAACTTGATCCGGAAAAGTCACCAAGTGCGGCTTTTGGCCATCGTCTCCGTGCGCTACGCGACGAACGGGGTTGGACACAGGACGAACTGGCTGAACGCATCGGGTGTTCCGCGACGCACATTTCCGCCATCGAAACTGGTCGCCGTCCTCCAACTCGTCGTTTCGCAGCAGGCGCCGACCGGGTCTTCGGAACCGGGGACCGGCTGGAGCGTCAGAGCAGCGCTGTGCGGCGCACCACGCTCTTGGAGGGCTTCCCGGAGTACCTGACGCAGGAAGCCTGTGCGGCCGAGATCCGCTTGTACGAGGTGGGGGTGATGCCGGGGCTGATCCAGACGAAGGAGTACGCGACGGTCCTGGCCCAAAGTGCCCTGAAGCGGGGCGCTGTCACCCCGGAGCAGGCGGATGAACGAGTTCAGCTGATCGCGGAGCGCCAAGCCGCGCTCCATCGCTCTCCCCCTCCGCTTGTGTTCATAGTGCTGGACGAAAGTTGCCTTCGATGGCACATCGGTAGCCACGCTGTCATGGACGCACAGCTGGCGCGTCTCATCGAGTTTGCCGAGTTGCCCAACACGGTGCTCCAGGTCGCCCCGTTCAATATGGGTGAACGACGGCCATTCGATCTGCCCGTGTACATACTGACCCGACAGGACCGGGCACTCATGTCCTACGCGGAGTCTTCTCACAGGGGCCATCTAGAACGAGAAAGCACGTTCGTCCTGCCCACACTCACGGCCTACCATCAGCTACAGGCGGAAGCGCTTCCGCAAGCAGCATCTGTGGCCTTGATCAATCAGGTACGAAAGGGCATCCGTGACTGAGATCCCCCGCTGGTTCACGTCTTCGTACAGCAACAACGGCGGCGCCTGCATCGAGGTGGCAGCCAACCTCGCCGCCACGCGGGGCATCGTCCCCATCCGCGACTCCAAGAACCCGGCCGGGCCCGTCCTCACCGTGCCCGCCGGGGCCTTCGCCGCCTTCGTGGCGGCGGTCAAGCGCTAATCGCGCAACCGGCCGCAGCGGCCTCGGCGTTCGGCGCCGGGGCCGCTTCCGCTCTGTTGCAGAGCTGATGCACACGCCACTCGTCGCGCGGCTCCGCCCTGCATAAGGTGTGGCGGTGCCAACTCATCTGACGCCCGACGACCCGTCCGCCATCGCCGGTTACCCGCTGCTCCAGCGCCTCGGTGAGGGCGGTATGGGGCGGGTCTACCTGTCCAGGACCCCCGGCGGGCGGCCGATCGCCATCAAGGTGGTGCGGCCCGAGCTGGCCTCGGACACGGAGTTCCGGCGCCGGTTCCAGCAGGAGGTGCGGGCGGCCGAGCGCGTGCAGGGGCCGTACACCGTCCCGGTCATCGACGCGGACACCGACGGGCCGCAGCCGTGGCTCGCCACCGCCTACGTACCGGGCCCCTCGCTCCACGAGGCCGTGGCGGCCCACGGCCCGCTGCCCGTGTGGGCGGCTGTGCGGGCCGTGGCCGGGATCGCCGAGGCGTTGCAGGCCATCCACGGCGCGGGCGTGGTGCACCGCGATCTCAAGCCGTCGAACGTCCTGTTGAGCCAGGGCGGTCCGAAGGTCATCGACTTCGGGATCGCGCGGGCCGCCGACGCCACGTCGCTGACCCGCAGTGGGGTGACCGCCGGTACCCCCGCGTTCATGGCGCCGGAGCAGGCGATGGGTGAGCCGATCACACCCGCCGTGGATGTGTTCGCCCTCGGGCAGGTCGCGGTGTTCGCGACCAGCGGCGCCCCGCCGTTCGGCGAGGGGTCCTCGCCGGCCGTGGTGTACCGGATCGTGCACGAGGAGCCGGACCTCTCGAAGGTGCCCCCGGCGCTGCGGGAGCTGACGTCCCGTTGCCTCGCCAAGGATCCGGCGCAGCGTCCCTCGCCGGCCGAGATCGTGGAGCTGTGCCGTCCGTTGCTCGGCGACGTCCCGCCGCCGGAGGGGAGCTGGCTGCCGACCGCCATGGTGACGGAGATCGATCACCGGGCGGCCACCGTCACCTCGCTGACCACCGTCCGGCCCGCGTCGCCGCCTCCTCCGCCCGCGCCGCCGTACGGGGGGCCGGGTGTGCCCACTCCCCCGCCCGGCGGCTACCCGCCGGTGATGCCCGCGCCGCCGAAGCGGCGGGGCCGCACCGTTCTGGCGGCGGTTGTCGGTGCGCTCCTCGCGCTCACGGTGGTCGGTATCGGCTTCAACGCGCTGATCGGTGACGGCGGTTCCTCGGATCAGGACCAGGAGGAGACGAGCGGCGGCCAGGGCGACGCGGGGACCACCGGTCCGTCCGGCGGCGCCGGTGGCGGGGACAGCGATCCCGTCGAGGACACCGAGCCGCCCGCCGACCCGGAGCCGCAGGTCTTCGAGGGCATCAGCATCCCGGACAACCACTTCATCCGGGTGTACGACGACCCGCCGAAGCCGGAGCACACGCGGATCGGGGTCATCTACGAGGGCGACTTCGGTTTCAGCGACGACCTCGTCAACGGGCCGCTGATGGGCACGCATCAGCAGGACAACACGATGGTGCTGCTGGAAGCGGGCGAGACGGGTTCGCTGGAGACCTGCCGTTCGGTGACCCGCTACACCTACAGCATCCCCGCGTCCCTCGCGCCGCCGGGCGCGGAGATCTGTCTCACCACGGGCAGCGGGGACATCGCCCTGATCACCGTCCGGGACTACGCGCCGGCCGACTCCCCCAGCGTCTACATGACGGTGGACGTCACGGTGTGGCGCGGCGGGGCCCAGCTGGGCTGACCGGGGCGCCCGGCACGCACGGCGGGGCGGTCACAGCGCGGCGAACAGGCCCGCGAGCGGCGCGGGTACCCGGTCGGGGCCGAGGGCTTCGACGAGGACGCGGCCGTAGTGGATCTTGCGGCCCTTCTTCGTGCCGAAGAAGCGGCGCAGTTGCTGGGCCGGGGTGCGGTCGCGCTGGGCGGGCTGGTGCAGGAAGGTGTCCAGCGGGCGGCCGTCGCCCTCGGCGTGGATGAGGGCGATGACGCGTTCGGTGCCCAGCGCGCGGATGAACTCGTCCTCCAGGTCGGCGGTGCAGACGAAGAAGCCGGGGCCGGTGGCGTCGGCGTGCTCCAGGGCGCGGGCGTAGAAGCGGCGTTCGTTCGCGTCGCACAGTCCGGTCAGCCGCAGGCCGAGGCCGGAGGGGCCGAGGAGCGTGGCGAAGCGCCCGGCGCTCATGGCGCCGCCGATCGGCAGGACGCAGACGCCTTCGGCCGCCAGGTCCCGGCCCCGGCACGCGGCCAGGGCCTCGACCGCCGCGACGTCGCTGGGGCCTTCGAGCAGGACGGCCGTCCGGACGGGCAGCCGGGCGGCCAGCGCGCGGGCACGGTCGCCGGGCGTGCCCGGGCCCCCGGCGGCCCAGGCGGTGACCGCTTCCCGGAAGGCCGCCATGTCCGCGCCACCGGCTCCGTCCGGGCCGCCCGAGGCCCGTA
>NZ_JBHWJL010000326.1:0-5529 GCF_042731495.1 Streptomyces sp. NPDC059853 | reverse complement strand
TCCTGCTGCGCAGCGTCCACGGCCTGCGCGTCTCCCTGCTCGTCGGCATCACCGCCGCCCTCGTCGCCTCCGTGCTCGGCCTGCTCGTCGGCGCCACCGCCGGAGCCCTCGGCGGGCGCACCGACCGGCTGGTGATGCGCGCCGTCGACACCTTCACCGCCGTACCGCACCTGCTGATGGGCATCTTCATCGTGGCGATGTTCCGCCCCGGCGTCTGGCCCGTCGTCGCCTCCGTCGGCCTCACCCACTGGGTGTCCACCGCCCGCATCGTGCGCGCCGAGGTCCTCTCGCTGCGCTCCCACCCCTACCTCGACGCGGCCGTCTCCGGCGGGGCCTCCCGGCTGCGCGTCGCCCGCCGCCACCTGGTGCCCGCCGTCCTGCCCCAGGCCGGACTCGCCGCCGTCCTGATGGTGCCGCACGCCATCTGGCACGAATCCGCCCTGTCCTTCCTGGGCCTGGGCATCCCGGCCCACCAGGCCAGCCTCGGCACCATGATCAACGGCGCCCGCGGCTCCCTGCTCACCGGCGAGTGGTGGCCCACCCTCTTCCCCGGCCTCTTCATCGTCGTCCCCACCCTCGCCATCGCCGGACTCGCCGGTGTCTGGCGGGAGCGGATCAACCCACGCCGCCGATCGGAGCTGGTGCTGTGACCACCACGACCGCCCCCGCCCCGCTGCTGTCCGTCCGCGGCCTGTCGGTGCGCTTCCTCATGCCCGGCGGCGCCGACATCGCCGCCGTCAACGACGTCTCCTTCGACCTGGCCGCCGGCGAATGCCTCGCCCTGGTGGGGGAGAGCGGCTGCGGCAAATCGGTGCTCGCCGGTGCCCTCCTCGGCCTGCTGCCCGGCAACGCCCGCACCCGCGGCAGCGCCCTGCTCTCCACCGGCCCCGGCACCGCACCGATCGACCTGCCCGCCGCCGACGAGCGCACCCTGGCCCGTACCGTACGCGGCCGGCTCCTCGGCCTCGTCCCGCAGAGCCCGGCCGGACACCTCACCCCGGTGCGCACCGTGCGCTCCCAGCTGCGCGAGACCATCCGCGCCCTGCACGGCACCCGCGGCCAGGACCTGGCCACCGCCACCGAAGCCGCCGCGGAACGGGCCGCGTTCCCCGCCGACCACCTCGACCGCTACCCGCACCAGCTCTCCGGCGGCCTCGCCCAGCGCGCCGCCACCGCCCTCGCCCTGGTCGGCGACGCCCCGCTGCTCATCGCCGACGAACCCACCACAGGCCTCGACCGCGACCTGGTCGCCCACACCGTCGGCGCGCTGCGCCGCCACACCGACGACGGCCGCGCCCTGCTGGTCATCACCCACGACCTGGCCGCCGCCGGACGGATCGCCGACCGCGTCGCCGTCATGTACGCCGGACGCTTCGTCGAACACGCCGACGCCGCCCCCTTCTTCGGCACCCCGGGACCCCGCCACCCGTACGCCGCCGGGCTGCTGCGCGCCCTGCCGGAACGGGACTTCACCCCCATCCCCGGCCAACCGCCCGGGCTGGACGCCCTGCCCGCCGGCTGCGCCTTCGCCCCGCGCTGCCCGCGCGCCACCGCCGTCTGCGCCGAACCGCCCGACCTGCTCGACGGCACGGCCTGCCACCACGTCCCGGAGCCCGCCGATGTCTGAACCCGCCCCCGCCCTCGAACTCACCGGCATCACCGCCGGATACGCACACCGGCCCCCGGTCGTCCGCGACATCTCGCTGCACGTCGCCCCCGGCGAAGCACTCGGCCTGCTCGGCCCCTCCGGCTGCGGCAAGTCCACCCTCGCCCGGGTCGCCGCCCTGCTGCACCGCCCCCGGGCCGGCACCGTCCACCTCGACGGGCGGCCCGCCACCGGCTTCCGGTACCGCGCCGCGCGTGCCCAGCGCACCCGCGTCGGCGTCGTCTTCCAGCAGCCCCGGCAGGCCGCCGACCCCCGGCTCACCCTCCACGACCTGATCGCCGAACCCCTGCGCGCCACCGGCGACACCACCGGACTGCCCGGACGCGTCACCGCGCTCGCCGACGCCACCGGCCTCGGCACCGCCCTGCTGCACCGCCGCCCCCACCAGGTCAGCGACGGACAGCTCCAGCGCGCCTGCCTCGCCCGCGCCCTCGTGCTGCGCCCCGCCCTGCTCATCTGCGACGAGATGACCGCCATGCTGGACGCCTCCACCACCGCCGCCCTGGTCGCCGTCGTCGAGGACTACCGGCGGGACACCGGCGCGGCCCTCCTCGCGGTCGGCCACGACCGGGTCCTGCTGCACCGCTGGTGCGACCGGCTCCAGGAGTTCCCCCGGACGCCGCCGCTCACCCCGGCCCCCTGACTTTCCCCGCCCCCGCGCACACCGCGACCCCCAGCACGATCAGCACGATGTTCGCGAAGATCTCCATCCCCTCCAGCGGGCCACCGATGTGGTGCACCAGCGACCACGGCCCGTACCGGTCGATCGCCTCGTACACCAGCCCGGCCGCCCCGTTCAGCACCAGCAGGACACCCACCGCCTCCAGCACACTCTTCATGCCGCCATGCTCGGCACCGGCACCGCCCCCGGGGAACGGACCAAGGTATACGGCGGCCCGACTTCCGTACCGCGTTCCCGGCCGACCCGGCGCCGGGCCGGGGACGGCCGTTACGGTCGGAGCATGGTCACCCGCAGCCGGCGCGACTGGATCGTCGACATCACCGCCATCGCCGTCGCCGCCTGCTTCTCCGTCCTCACCTCCGGCGTGCTCTTCGGCGAGGTCCGCGAACCGCACTGGCTCCTCGTACTCGACCAGATCGCCGCCGCCTTCGCCTGCGCCGCCCTGTGGCTGCGCCGCCGGCACCCCTTCGCGCTCGCCCTCGCCCTCGTCGTGCTGAGCACCTTCTCGCACTTCATGGGCGGGCCGCTGTGGGTGGCGCTGTTCACCGCCGCCGTGCACTGCCGGCCCCGGGCGGTGGCCCTGCTGGTCGCGCTCCTGCTCGCCCTGCGCCCGGTCTCGGTGGCGCTGCGCCCCGAGTCGCAGGTCCCGGACCAGGTGGTCGTCGTCGCCTCCCTGGTGATGCTGACCGCCGTGATCAGCTGGGGCATGACCGTGCGGTACCGGCGCCGGCTGCTGGCCACCCTCTACCAGCAGGCCAGGCGCGAGACCCGGGAGGCCGTCGCCCGCGAGATGCACGACGTGCTCGCCCACCGCCTCTCCCTGCTCAGCGTGCACGCCGGCGCCCTGGAGTACGCCGCGGGCGCCTCCCCGCAGGAGGTGCAGCGGGCCGCCGGTGTCATCCGCGACTCCGCCCACCAGGCCCTGGAGGAACTGCGCGACGTGATCGGCGTGCTCCGCGCCGCGCCCGGGGAGGGGACCGGCACCGACACCGCCCGGCCCCAGCCCACCCACCGCGAACTGCCCCGGCTCGCCGAGGAGGCCCGCCGGGCCGGCGCCTCCGTCACCCTCGACCAGCGGCTGGACGCCGCCGACGCCCTCCCGGACACCACCGGCCGCACCGTGTAC
This sequence comes from Streptomyces sp. NPDC059853, assembly GCF_042731495.1. NCBI lineage: Bacteria > Bacillati > Actinomycetota > Actinomycetes > Kitasatosporales > Streptomycetaceae > Streptomyces > Streptomyces sp. NPDC059853. Next base: position 2,055 of record NZ_JBHWJL010000326.1, on the reverse strand, counting down.
CGCCTCGTCCAGGAAGGACTCACCAACGCCCGCAAGCACGCCCCGGACGCCGCCGCCACCGTCACCGTCGAGGGCGCGCCCGGCGACGGCGTCACCGTCGAGATCCGCAACCCGGTCGGCTCCTCCCCGCTGCCCGCCCGGATCGTCCCCGGCTCCGGCCGGGGACTGACCGGGCTGCGCGAACGCGTCACCCTGGCCGGCGGCCGGTTCGAGGCGGGCCGGGACCGCGGACAGTTCCGGCTGCGCGCCTGGCTACCGTGGCCCCCATGACGATCCGTGTCCTGCTCGTGGACGACGACCCCCTGGTCCGCGCCGGACTGCGGCTGATGCTGGGCGCCGCCGCGGACATCGAGGTGGTGGGGGAGGCCGGGGACGGCGCCGAGGTCCCCGCGCTGGTGCGGCGGACCGCCCCCGACGTGGTGCTGATGGACATCAGGATGCCCGGCACGGACGGACTCACCGCCACCGAGGCGCTGCGCGCCGCGCCCGCCCCGCCGGAGGTCGTGGTGCTCACCACCTTCCACGCCGACGACCAGGTGTTGCGCGCGCTGCGCGCGGGAGCCGCGGGCTACGTCCTCAAGGACACCCCGCCGGCCCGGATCGTGGAGGCGGTACGCCGCGTCGCCGCCGGTGACCCGGTGCTCTCCCCGGCCGTCACCCGGGCGCTGATCGGCGCGGTCACCGGTGCCGGGCGCGACACCCGGCGCGCCCGCCGCCGGCTGGACGCGCTGGCCGACCGCGAACGCGAGGTCGCGGTGGCGGTCGGCAGGGGCCTGTCCAACGCCGAGATCGCCGCCGCCCTGTATCTGAGCGTGCCCACCGTCAAGGCGTATGTCTCGCGCATCCTCACCAAACTGGACCTCAACAACCGGGTGCAGATCGCCCTGCTCGTCCAGGACGCCGGACTGGTCGACCGGGAATCCTGAGCGCCCGCCGCTGTTGCACCTGGTGTGGATGCGATACGGACGAGGGTGCGCTGGTCGGTGCTGGACCGGGCGCTGATCCGGCGCGGACAGAGCGCGGCCGGGGCCCTGCGGGAGACGGTGGAGTTCGCCGGGGAGATCGAACGACTGGGGTATCACCGGTTCTGGGTGGCCGAGCACCACGCGGTCCCCGGCATCGCCGGTTCCGCGCCCACCGTCCTGGCCGCCGCCGTGGCCGCCGCGACCTCCCGCATCCGGGTGGGCACCGGCGGCGTGATGCTGCCCAACCACCGGCCGCTGGTGGTCGCCGAGCAGTTCGGAGTGCTGGAATCCCTCTTCCCCGGCCGCATCGACATGGGCCTGGGACGTTCGGTCGGCTTCACCGGCCCGGTGCGCCGCGCGCTCGGGGTGGAGAAGCCCGCCGCCGACCGCTTCGGCGAACAGCTCACCGAACTGCTCGGCTACTTCGGTGACCCGCCGCCCGGCGCCCGCACCGGCCCGGCCGCCCTGAGCGCCATGCCCGCGCGCGGGCTGCGCGTCCCCGCCCACGTCCTGGCGATCGGCTCAGGCGCCGACATCGCCGCCGCCCACGGACTGCCGGTCGTCATGGCCCTGCACGCCGACACCGACCGCACCCTGGCCGCCCTCGACCGCTACCGGGCCGGATTCCGGCCCTCGGCGCAGTGCGCTGAGCCGTATGTGCTGCTGGCGGTCAACGCCGCCGTCGCCGCCACCCCGGAGCGGGCCGCGCTGCTCCAGCTGCCCGAGGCGTGGGCCACCGCCCGTTCCCGGATCGACGGATTCTTCCCGCCGCTCGACCCACCGGAGGAGATCGCCGCCCGCGTGCCGACCGAGCGCGAACGCGGCTACCTGGAGCAGGCCAGGGCCGCCCAGCTGCACGGCGACGGACCCGCGGTGGCCCGGCGGCTGGACGACCTGCTCGCCAGGACCGCTGCGGACGAGGTGCTGGTCACCCTCACCACCCACGACCCGGCGGAGCGCCGCGACTCCTACCGGCGGCTGGGCCGCGGGGCCCGGGGGACCCCGCGGCCCCCGAAATCGGGGACCCTGCCCCCACCCACCCGAGATCAGATTACCTCTTACCCCCCGCCAGAACCCAGGCGCGCGCCCA
>NZ_JBHWJL010000325.1:0-5537 GCF_042731495.1 Streptomyces sp. NPDC059853 | reverse complement strand
CGCCCCCGCCGCCCGGCGGGGGCGGGAACACACCGGCGGCGGGCCCGCCACAGCGCCGCGCCCGCCGCACCGCTCTCCGGCGGGGCGTCTCAGGCTCTGCCGTGCGCCGCCCGGGACCGGCGCGCCGCCGAGTCCAGCGCCACCGCCAGCGCCAGCACCAGACCGGTCACGATGAACCGGAACGACGAATCCAGGTCCAGCAGCGTCAGCCCGCTGGAGATCGACTGGATCACCAGAATCCCCAGCAGCGCCGAGAACGCGCTGCCCCGGCCGCCGAACAGGGACGTCCCGCCGATCACCGCCGCCGCGATCGCGTTCAGATTGACGTCCCCGGCGCCGCTCGCCTGATTCGCCGCCGCCAGCCGGGACGCCGCCAGCACCCCGCCGAGCGCGGCCAGCGACGAACAGAGCACGAACGCCGAGGTGTAGACGCGCCGTACGTTGATCCCGGCCCGCCGCGCCGCCTCCGCGTTGCCGCCGACCGCGAACACCGAACGGCCCCACGCGGTACGGGTCAGCGCGTAGTTCACCACCAGCACGAGCCCCACGAACGCCACCACCATCCAGCCCACACCCCGGCCCTGGTACAGATACCGGACGGCCAGCACCCCGCCCACCAGCACCACCGCGCTGCGCGCCACCAGCAGCGGGGCCGGCCGCGCCGACAGACCGGCCGCGCGCCGGGCGCGGGCCAGCCCGTACCCGGTGCGGAACAGCACCAGCGCGGCGGCCACCACCAGCAGATACGACAGCCACGCGGGCACGAACGCCAGCTGCGCGAAGCGCACGAGGGCCGAGTCGTAGGGCAGATTGATCGCGCCCGTGCTGCCCAGCAGATACAGCTGGAGCCCCAGGAAGCTGAGCAGCCCGGCCAGCGTCGCCACGAAGCTGGGCACCCCGAGCCGGGTGACCAGCTGCGCGTACAGCCAGCCGATCGCCGCACCCGACCCGATCGCCGCCGCCAGCGCGAACGGCAGCGGCCAGCCGGAGTTGACGAACGTCACGGCGGTCAGCGCCGCGGACAGCCCGCTGACCGAGCCGACCGACAGATCGATCTGGCCCACCAGCAGCACACACACCACACCGAGCGCGATCACCCCGACCGCGACCGACTCCATCAGCAGATTCACCAGATTGGCGCTGGAGAGGAACGCCGGGTTGAGGATCTGGAACACCGTCCAGATCACCACCAGACCGGCGACGATCGGCAGCGGCCCCACATCGCCGGCCCGCAGCCGCCCCCAGCCGGCCCGCAGCACGGCCCGCCACCCGCCCCCGTGCCGCAGCCGCTCGTCCAGCAGATCCAGCGGGGCGGCGGCCTCGCTCTCACGTGTCGTCATCGCTCCCCCTGTGGTCCTCCGGAACGGGCACCGCGCCCACGATCGCCGCGATGATGTCCTGCTCGGACACCGCGGACGCCGCGAACACCCCGTTGTTGCGGCCCAGCCGCAGCACGGCCACCCGGTCCGCCACCGCCCGGACGTCCGCCATGTTGTGACTGATCATGATCACGCCGAGGCCGCGGTCCCGCAGCCGCTCGATCAGCGCCAGCACCTCGGCCGTCTGCGCCACCCCCAGCGCGGCCGTCGGCTCGTCCAGGACGATGACCTTCGGATCGCCCAGCAGCGACCGGGCGATCGCCACCGTCTGCCGCTGGCCGCCCGACAGCGAGGCCACCGGCACCCGTACGGTCGGGATCTTCGCCGACAACTGCCGCAGCAGCTCCCAGGAGCGCAGCTCCATGGCGACCTCGTCCAGCCGGGAGCGCCGCAGCTCACGGCCGAGGAACAGGTTCTCGACGACGTTGAGGTTCTCGCACAGCGCCAGGTCCTGGAACACCGTGGCGATGCCCAGCGCGTGCGCGCCCGCCGGCGAACCGATCGTCACCGGCGCGCCCTCGAAGGCGATCGTGCCGCTGTCCGCCCGGTGCACCCCGGCCAGCACCTTCACCAGCGTGGACTTGCCCGCCCCGTTGTCCCCGACCACGGCGACCACCTCACCGGCCGCCACCTCCAGATCGACCTCGCTGAGCGCCGCCACCGCCCCGAAGTTCTTGCTGATGCCGCGCAGCGACAGCACCACTGACATCCCGTGCCCCCTCAGCCCGCGTCGGCGATGCCGAGCGCCGCGCACGCCGCCGCGTACGGGGCGGTGCACACCTCGGCGGCGGTCAGCTGATCGGAGGAGGCCAGCACCTCGGCGAGGTTGTCCGCCGTCACCACGGTCGGCTCGAAGAGCTGCGCGGGCGTGTCGAACAGGGTGGTCTCACCGGCCGGTTCCTCGCCCTGGAGGAACTGCCACGTCACCTCGGCCGCCGCCTCCGCCACGACCTTGATGGGCTTGGAGATGGTGTTGAACTGGTCGCCGGAGGCGATCCGCTGCGCCGCCGCCACCTCGAAGTCGTTGCCGGTGACGGGCGGCACCTCGACCCCCGCCGCCTTGAACGCGGCGATCGCGCCGCCCCCCGTCCCGTCGTTGGCCGCCACCACCCCGGCGATCCCGTCACCGAACCGGGTGATCTGGCCGCCCACCCACTCCTGCGCCTTGGCCGGCTGCCAGTCGGGGGTGTCGTACTCGGCCAGCAGCTCGAAACCGCTGTCGTCGATCGCGTTGTGGATGCCCTGCTTGATCAGCCCGGCGGCGGCGTCGGTGGGGGAGCCGTTCACCTGGAGCAGCCCGCCCTCGGCGCCGGTGGCCTCCAGCTCCTCGACCAGCGAGCGGCCGATGGACTCGCCGATCGCCTCGTTGTCGAAGGATATGTAGTAGTCGGGCGGTGTCCCCAGGACCGGCCGGTCGTAGGCGATCACCGGAACGCCCTGCGCGCGGGCGGTGTTCACGATGCCCGCCGCCGCGTTGGAGTCGACCGGGTCGATGACGATGGCGCTCACCCCCTGCGCCAGGGCGGAGTTGGCCTGCTGCTGCTGGCGGGAGGCGTCGGCGTTCGCGTTGTTGTAGATCACCTCGCAGTCGCCGCACAGCTCCGTCATCCGCGCCTCGAACAGCGGGCTGTCGTACAGCTCGTAGCGGGGCGAGGCGATGTCCGGCATGAGGAAGGCGATCTTGTCGCCCCCGCCGCCCGCGCCGTCACCGGAGTCGTCGGCGGCACAGCCGGCGGTGGTGGCGGCGGTCAGGGCGATGAGGACGGCGGCGGTCAGCGGGAGAGGTCGGCGTCTGCGCACGGCGGTCTGTCCTTTCACGGCGGGTCACGGCGGTTCACGGCGTTCACGGCGTCGGGACGGTGCGGTTCAGGGAGAGCAGGGCCGCCGGGGCGGCGGCGTCGGCGGGCAGGACGATCTCGGTGAGCGCCACGTTCTCGATCCGGGGGAAGACCCGGCGGTAGTGACGCAGCGGCAGGCCCAGCAGCCGGCACAGCGCCAGCCGCAGCACGGTGCTGTGCGCGACGACCAGCACGGTACGGTCGCCGTGCCGGGCCACCACGCCGCGCAGCGCCGCGACCGCCCGGTCGGCGGCCTCACCCGGCGGTTCGGCCCCGGGGAAGGTGTGCGCGACCGGATCGGCCACGAACCGGCGCACCAGCTCCGGATCCGCCTCCCGCCGGGTACGCCCCTCCAGCTCGCCGAAGTCGGCCTCGCGCAGCCCCGGTTCCCGCTCGATGCTGGTGCCGACGGCCTCGGCTGCCGGACCGGCGGTGCGCATCGCCCGCCCCAGCGGCGAACTGACCACCACCTGGACGCCCTCGGCGACGGCGGCGCGGGCCAGTGCCCCGGCCTGCCGCTCCCCGGCGGCGGTCAGCGCCGGGTCGGTGCGGGCGCCCGCGTACCGGTTCTCCCGGTGCCACACGGTCTCCGCGTGCCGCACCAGCACCAGCCGCCCGGCCGTGCCGCGTTGTGTCGTCCCGGTCATGGCGTGCTCCTTCGCAGGCGGTGGCGGTGGCGGTGGCGGCGGCGGTGGCGCGGCCCGGTCCGGTCCTTCGCGGCGAGACCGCGCCTGCGGCCCCCTGCCGGGTCCGACCCCCCGGCAGGGCCCCGCGACACGCCCCCGGACCGCGGGAGGGCGGGCCGGTGCGGAGAACGCGCTCCGGCGGCGCGGATACGGGTCATGGCCGGGCTCCGTTCGCCGGATGCAGCAGCGGTTCGCCCCGGCGCCAGCGGTCGGCCTCGGCCGCCACCATGCGCGCGGCGCGTTCCGCCACCGCCCGGCTCGCGCCCGCCAGATGCGGGGTCAGCACCAGGTGCGGCGCCCCGCGCAGCGGATGGTCGGCCGGCAGCGGCTCCACGTCGTACACATCGAGCGCCGCCGCGAACAGGTGCCCGTCGTGGAGCGCGGCGGCCAGCGCCCCGTAGTCGAGCAGCCCGCCGCGCGCGCAGTTCACCAGCACCGCCCCGCGCGGCAGCGCGGCCAGTTCGGCGGCGCCGATCAGGCCCGCCGTCTCCGGCGTCAGCCGCGCGTGCAGCGACAGCACACTGCTGGACGCCAGCAGCTCCGGCAGTTCCACCACCCGCACCCCGGCCGGCAGCGCCGCCGGGTCCGCGTACGGGTCGGCCACCAGCACCCGCGCCCCCAGCGCGGTCAGCGCCGCCGCCACCCGCGCGCCGACCGCCCCGGCACCGACCAGGCCGACCGTGGCGCCCTCGATCTCCAGCCCCGTCGCCTCGTACGCGTACTGGGAACTCTCCCAGCGCCCCGCCAGCACACTCGCGTGCACCTGCGGGACGCGCCGCATGGCCGCCAGCATCAGCGCCAGCGTGTGCTCGGCCGTCGAGGCGGCGTTGCGGCCCGGCGCGTACGTCACCGCCACCCCGTGCTCGGCCGCCGCCGCCAGGTCGGCGTTCACCGGGCCGCCGCGCGACACCGCGAACAGCTCCAGGTCCGGGCAGGCCCGCAGCACCCGCCGGGTCAGCGGCGCCATCTGGGTCAGGCACACCCGCACCCCGTCCAGCGCCTCGATCAGCTCCTCCTCCGAGCCCGACGCCTCCACCACCTCCCCGACCGGCCCGAACGGCACGTGCGGCCACGGCAGTTCCAGCTCCCGCACCCGCCATGCCGCGCTGCCGCCGACGGCGTCCAGCGCCTCGATCAGCAGCCGGTTGAGCACGAAGTGGTCACCGGCGACCAGCACCGGGATCGGTTCGTCCACGGTCGTCGTCCCTTCCTCTCGCGCGGCCCAGCCAGCCGCGTCCGTCCAGCGCGGCCACCAGCGCCCGGTACCCGGGGGTGAGCCGCGCGGTACGTTCCGGGTCGGGCTCCAGCGTGCGGCGCACCCGGACCAGCCGGCGCGCCGCCGCCGGGATGTCGCCGCCCATGGCGCCTGCGGCCAGCACCGCCATGCCCAGGGCCGGTTCGGGGTTCTCCGGCAGCCGCACCGGCACCCCGAGCATGTCGCAGCGCAGCTGGTTCCACCACGGGTTGCGCGCCGCCCCGCCGGTGAAGCTCACCGCGCCGCCCACCTCGGCCCCCGACGCGGCGAGCACCTCGAAGGCGAGCCGTTCCAGATGGGCCACGCCCACGCACACGGCGGCGAAGACCGCCGCCGGGTCGCCGCGCACCTCCAGCGGGCCGTCCCCGAGAAAACCCTG
>NZ_JBHWJL010000324.1:0-5548 GCF_042731495.1 Streptomyces sp. NPDC059853 | reverse complement strand
CGGTGCCGCCCGGCGGCATCCGGCCGCCGCCGCCCGGGCCCATGCCGCCGGGGGCGGCGCCGTCCTCCGGAAAACCGTCCGGGAGGGTGCCCTCCGGGAACGCGCCCTCCGGGAACGCCTCCCCCGCCCCGTCCGGGGCCTCGGTGCCCTCCGTCGGGCCGCCCATCGCGAACCCGCCCGCCGGGTCGTCCGGACCCGCGGTCGCGTCCCCGCTCAGCGACAGGTTGAAGTCCCAGCCGAGCACGGAGAACTTCTTGGTGTCCAGGTCGTACCAGAGCAGGTAGTTCTGCCCGGGGCCGCTCATGTCGTCGAAGTTCAGCAGCAGGTTCTGGGTGGCCACGTACGCCGCGAACGAGTCCAGGTCGACCCGGTCGCCCAGGCCCGCCGCGAACTCCTCGTCGCTCGCCTCCTCCGCCCACTTGATGAGGTTGATCAGCGGCTGGAGGTCCTGGCTGCCCTTCTTGGTGATCTGCTTGAACTGGTCCTGGTAGTCGGTCGGATCGTCCCCGACGTACGCGAAACCGCTGGTCGCCCGCGCCTTGTAGAGCACGCCGTTGCCGCCGCTGCGCTCGGTGGCGTACCCGGTGCTCGGGTTCTCCACCAGCAGCCGGGTGGTGGCCGGGCGGTTGTTGACGGTGAAGGTGGAGAACGTGTACCGCTCCGCGACCTGCCCCGAGCTGTCCATCAGCGACAGCATGAGCGCTTCGTTCAGCGCCAGCGTCTCGTCCGTGCCGGGCCGCACCGAGATCTCGGTGTGCCCCTGGTAGGCGCGGCCCTCGATGTACTGGTCGATCTTGATCAGCCAGGGCAGGTTCTCGGGCTCGTCGGCGGAGAGTTCGGCCATGTCCATCCCCCCGCCGGCCGGGAAGCCCTCCTCGGGCAGGACGAAGTCCCCCGCGTCGAGCTCCTCGCCGTCCGGTCCCACCAGCCGCGCCCCCAGGCCGCCCATGTCCTCGCCGCTCAGGGAGCTGAGCGTGGAGTTGCCCTTGAGCCGGACGCCGACCGACTCGATGAACGCGCCGTCGATGGTGAGATCGGCCTCCATCCACTCCTTGTCGCCGTCCTCCTCGAAGGCGGTGATCAGCCGCCGGTAGTCCGCCTCGTCGTACTCCAGCGCCACGGTGTGCTCCGCGGTGCTGTCGTAGAGATCGGTGGCGCCCGCGATGTTCTGGGTGATCTGCTCGCCGTCGCCGTCCGAGGCGCTGGTCACCAGCGCCGAGACCCGGGTGTCGCCGAAGTACACCAGCAGCAGCGCCAGCGTCACCGCCAGGGCCGCCACCGGCTTCCAGTGCTGCCGCACCGGCACCGGCAGCCGGTGGACGAGCCGGGAGCGGCCGCCGTCGCCCGTCATCAGAGGTCCGTCTGGTCGTAGCCGGTCAGGACGGTCACCCGCTGGCCCATGGTGCGCTCGGTCAGCGCCGCCACCAGGGCGCCCGGCTGCCGGCCCTTCTTCATCCGCACGGTGTAGAAGACCTCGGTGAGCGCCCCGCCGCGTATCGACTCGGTGCTGACCAGCTCGAACTCGGTGGTGAAGTCGATCAGGACGTCCTGGATGCGCTGCGTGTAGTCCTCACCGGCCGGCACCTGCACTTTGACGACCTGGCGCTGCACGTTCAGCTGGAACATGTTGAACTTGTGCATCACCAGGATGATCACGCAGATGGTGACACCGGCGATGACCGCCAGCGCGTAGAACCGGGCGCCGCAGGCCATGCCCAGGCCCATCACCAGGAAGATGAAGCCGACGTCCCGGGTCTCCTTGACGGCGTTCCGGAACCGCACCACCGACAACGCGCCGACCAGCGAGAACGCCCGGGCCAGGTTGGAGCCGACGACCAGCAGGATCATCGCCACGATGACGCCGATGATCACCAGCGTCTGCACATACGACTGGCTGTAGGACACATTGCGGTGGGTCGCGCGGTAGACGTAGCCGACCATCATGCTCAGGGCGAACGAGATCACCAGCGAGAGCACGATGTCGGCGACGCTGAACGTACCGCTGAGGTCCTGGAGTTCAGAGAACACGGGCGTTTTCCTTCGGGAGGGCGGTGTCCGGGAGGGCTTCCTCCGGGACGTGGAAGACGGAGCGCGGGGCCTTGCCGTGGGCCTCCACGCTCTGGACGTACTTGGAGATCCGGACCACGCTGAGGCTGCGCCGCGCCATCAGATCGGTGATCCAGTACGGAACGCGCTCGTTGACCTTGACCTCCATCACGGTCAGCCGGGGCGGGATGATGTAACGGTTCTCCGCCGCCGTGCCGAAGTGGAAGTCGCGGTCGCGCCCCCGGATCCGGCTGTCGAAGGTCACGCGCAGGCCCACGTCCTGGTCGCGTCCCTTGAGCGCTTCCCGGCGGTAGCCGGTGATGACGGTGGGCCGCAGATCGAGCCGCACGAGCAGGTCGGCCACCTCCTGGCCGAACGGGCCGGGGTCGACGAGTTCGTGCCCGTCGCACAGCCGGCGGGCCGCCCCGTACGGCAGCCGCACCCGGCGCTTCTGGGTCACCCGGTTCACGCGCTGTTTGATCTCGACGAAGACATCGCTGTCGTCGGTGACCGCGTCCAGTTCGCCGTAGTGCCGGATCCGCAGCTTGCGCCGGAACTTCAGGCCCTCGATCTTCTCCCAGTAGAAGCGCAGCGCCGGGGTGTCGTAGTAGAGGCTCCACACCCCGTAGCCGCCGGGCGGGCTGTGCTCGTCCCGGTCCATGCGGCGGGCCAGCTCCGAGCGGATCGCGGGGACGTCCTCGTTCGCCACCAGGTACTTGATCTCGTAGCGGTTGAACGCGTGCAGCCTGCTGGCCACGCCCCGGGCGAGCCCCGTCTCGTCGTCGTCGGCGGCCATCCATCCTCCGTTCGATCGGTTCCGGACGGCCAACCAACAAGGCACACATGAGAATTGACTGAGAACCTCATGTGAACGGTCTGAAGCGTCCCGATGAACGGCACCCGCACCCGTCCCGGACCGGCCCGGTGCCCCCGCTGGATACGCTGGACCGCATGGACACCGCGCCCCGCACCCCCGCCCCCGCCACCCGGCGCCGCCTGGTGCTCGCCTCGCAGTCGCCGGCCCGGCTCGGGCTGCTGCGGCAGGCCGGGTTCGCGCCCGAGGTGATCGTCAGCGGCGTGGACGAGGACGCGCTGAGCGCCCCGTCCCCGCGCGCGCTCGCCCAGGTGCTGGCGGAGGCCAAGGCCGCGGCCGTCGCCGCGCTGCCGCGGGCCGCCGGGGCGCTGGTCATCGGCTGCGACTCGGTCCTCGACCTGGACGGGGAGGCGCTGGGCAAGCCGGGCTCCGCCGAGGAGGCCGTCACCCGCTGGAAGGCGATGCGCGGCCGGTCCGCCGACCTGCTCACCGGGCACCGGGTGATCGACACCGTCACCGGGCGGGCGGAGTCGGCGGTGGCGGCCACCACCGTCCGGTTCGGGACGCCCGACGACGCGGAGATCGCCGCCTACGTCGCCACCGGCGAACCGCTGCACGTGGCGGGCGCCTTCACCCTCCAGGGCCGCTCCGCGCCGTTCATCGACGGCATCGACGGCGACCCGGGCAATGTGATCGGTCTCTCGATGCCCCTGCTGCGCACACTCCTGGGCCGGCTCGGCGTCCGGGTCAGCGAGCTGTGGGACCAGGACTGAGACGGGCGGGCCCGCTGGGCGGACCGGGCGGGCTCCGGCACACCACCCGCGCCCACGGGGGCGCGGCTCCGGCGGCCGGCGAAAAAGAATCCGGGCCGCACTTATGGAATCCCTACAATCCGGATGCGCTGTCCGCCCGTATCCTGGCCCCACGCGAGCACCGCACACGGCGCCCTTGAGGCGGGCGCGTACCGTGGTACCGCAGGGCAGCAGGCACCTCGTTCCACGCTCCCTCACCCACCGTGCGGAAAAGCTCACTCATCCGGGCGACTCGGCGCGGGGTGTCGTCAGTACCTAAACTCGGCTTGTTCCAAGGAGGGAGCCATCGTGCGTAAGGTGCTCATCGCCAACCGCGGCGAAATCGCCGTCCGCGTCGCCCGGGCGTGCCGTGACGCCGGCATCGCCAGCGTTGCCGTCTACGCCGAGCCGGACCGGGAGGCCGTCCATGTGCGCGCCACCGACGAGGCGTTCGCGCTGGGTGGTGACACCCCGGCCACCAGCTATCTGGACATCTACAAGGTCCTCAAGGCAGCCGCCGACTCCGGCGCCGACGCCATCCACCCCGGCTACGGATTCCTCTCCGAGAACGCGGAGTTCGCGCAGGCGGTGCTGGACGCCGGGCTGACCTGGATCGGCCCGCCCCCGGCGGCGATCCGCGATCTGGGTGACAAGGTGGCGGCCCGGCACATCGCGCAGCGGGCCGGCGCCCCGCTGGTGGCCGGCACCCCCGACCCGGTGAACGGCGCGGACGAGGTGGTGGCCTTCGCCGAGCAGCACGGGCTGCCCATCGCGATCAAGGCGGCCTTCGGCGGCGGCGGGCGCGGTCTGAAGGTGGCCCGCACGCTGGAAGAGGTTCCCGAGCTGTACGAGTCGGCGGTCCGCGAGGCCCAGGCGGCGTTCGGGCGCGGCGAGTGCTTCGTGGAGCGCTATCTGGACCGGCCCCGGCACGTCGAGACGCAGTGTCTGGCCGACACGCACGGCAATGTGGTCGTGGTCTCCACCCGTGACTGCTCCCTCCAGCGGCGGCACCAGAAGCTGGTCGAGGAGGCCCCGGCCCCGTACCTGAGCGAGGCGCAGAACGCCGAGCTGTACCGCGCGTCGAAGGCCATCCTCAAGGAGGCCGGCTATGTGGGCGCCGGGACCTGCGAGTTCCTGGTCGGCCAGGACGGCACGATCTCCTTCCTGGAGGTCAACACCCGGCTCCAGGTGGAGCACCCGGTGACCGAGGAGGTCACGGGGATCGACCTGGTGCGCGAGCAGTTCCGGATCGCGGACGGCGAGGAGCTGGGGTACGACGACCCGCCGCTGCGCGGGCACTCCTTCGAGTTCCGGATCAACGGCGAGGACCCGGGCCGCAACTTCCTGCCCGCGCCGGGCACGGTGACGGCCTTCGTGCCGCCGAGCGGCCCCGGGGTCCGTCTTGACGCGGGGGTCGAGTCGGGTTCGGTGATCGGTCCGGCGTGGGACTCGCTGCTGGCCAAGCTCATCGTGACCGGGGCGACGCGGCAGCAGGCGCTCCAGCGGGCGGCGCGCGCGCTGGCCGAGTTCCAGGTGGAGGGGATGGCCACGGCGATCCCGTTCCACCGGGCGGTGGTGGCCGATCCGGCGTTCGCGCCGGAGGTGTCCGAGGAGACGGCCGGGCAGCCGTTCGCGGTCCACACCCGCTGGATCGAGACCGAGTTCAAGAACACCATCGAGCCCTTCGGAGCCGCCGCCACGGCCGAGGAGGAGAGCGACACCCGCGAGACGGTGGTCGTCGAGGTCGGCGGCAAGCGCCTGGAGGTGTCGCTGCCGGCCACGCTGGCGATGCCGCTGGCGCGGGCGGCGGTGGCGGGCGGCGCGAAGCCGGCCCGCCGCAAGGCCGGGCGCCGCGCGGCGAGCGCGGCCTCGGGGGACACGCTGGCCTCGCCGATGC
>NZ_JBHWJL010000323.1:0-5569 GCF_042731495.1 Streptomyces sp. NPDC059853 | reverse complement strand
GAGGGGCCCCGACCGCCGCTCCCCGCCGTCCCGGCTCACCGGCTCAGTCCCGCGGGGCGAGCTTGGTCCCCTCGTCCGTCAGCGGCACCGGGGCGCCGGTGCGGGCGGACTCGTTGGCGGCGACGCCGGTGAGTACGCTGCGGATGCCGTCCCGGTACCCGGCCTGGCGGGCCAGCGGGTCGTTGTCCGGGCCGCGGAAGACGTCGTTCAGCAGCAGCCGGTCGCCGCCGCCGTGACCGCCCTCGCCCTGCGGGATCTCGATCTCCTCGGCCTGCTTCCAGTGCTCCTGGAGCACCAACCGCTCGGAGACGCCCTCGGCCAGCGACTTGCTGGCCGCCGTCGGGTCGATCGCGGCGTGCGGCGGGGTCCAGGCGCGCTCGACGACCTCCAGCTCCAGCCGGCCCCTGGTGCCGTTGAAGGTGACCCGGTAGCCCTCCCAGGGGGAGTGCGCGTTGAGCGAGTAGGTGAGCAGCGCGCGGTTGTCGTAGCGGACCAGCACCGCCATGTTGTCCTCGATCGTGACGCCCTCGGCGAAGACGTCCTGGTCGCGGATGTAGCCGTCCTCGTGCTCGGCGTCCAGGTAGAGCGCCTTGAGCTTCGGGTCGACGGAGATGTCGAGGATGAACGGGTCGGAGCCCAGGCCGGGGGAGCCCTGCCCGCGCTCGGGGCGCGCGCCGCCCGCGAGTGCGGCGCCGGCCGCCTCGCTGCCGTAGAAGCGCAGGTCCGTCTGGGAGAACACCAGCTCGGGGCTGGCCGCCAGCCACCAGTTGATCAGGTCGAAGTGGTGGGTGGACTTGTGCACCAGCAGCCCGCCCGACTCGTGCTTGCGGCGGTGCCAGCGGCGGAAGTAGTCCGCGCCGTGGATGGTGTCCAGCGCCCACTCGAAGTGCACGGAGGTGACGTCGCCGATCCGGCCGTCCGCGATCACCTGCCGTACCGCCGAGTTCCGGGGGGAGTAGCGGTAGTTGAAGGTGACGATCAGCTGCCCGGGGTTGCGCTCGGCGGCGTCGGCGATCCGCTCGCAGCTCTCGGCGTCGATCGTCAGCGGCTTCTCCACCACCACGTCGCGGCCGGCGTCCAGGGCGGCGCACACGTAGTGGGCGTGGGTGGAGTCCATGGTGGTGACGACGACCACGTCCGCCCGCTCCAGCAGCGCGTCGAAGGCGTCGGGCGTGAAGGTGGGCACCGCCTGGCGGCCGGTGGCGGTGATCAGCTGGTTGTAGTAGTCCATGCGGGTCTGGTTGAGGTCGCAGAGCGCGGTGATCTCACCGGTGTCGCTCCAGTCGCCCAGCAGCGCGTCGACATACATCTGGGCCCGGTTGCCGAGTCCGACGAAGGCGTAGCGGCGGGTCATCTCTCAGTTCTCCCCTGAGTAGCGGTGGTACGGCCGAGGGCCCGCGCACGCGCCCCGGCGAGGGGGCGGTGCGCGGGCCGGCTCGGTATTACTTGCTGAGGACGGAGTTGGCCTCGTTGATGAAGCCGGAGGCGGCCTCCTGCGGGCTCATCCGGCCGAAGACGACTTCCTGGCCGTACCGCTCCAGCATGGCGGGCATCTCGCCGGCGCCGTTCGGGTTGGCCTTGGGCGGGTCGTTCAGCTCGTCGGCGAGCGCGCCGATGAACTCCAGCGAGGCCTGGTCGGTCTCGGGCAGACCGTCGCGGATCTGCTCCAGCACGGCCTCGTTGCGCGGCAGACCGCGGTCGGAGCCGATGATGGCGGCGGCCTCGGGGTCGTTCACCAGGAAGTCGACGAGCTGGCCGGCGGCCTCCTTCTTGCCGCTGCCGGCCGCGACGGACCAGAACATGTTCGGCTGGAGGAAGTGGCCGCCGCTGACGGCGTCGGCGTCCTTGGGCATGCGCAGCAGGACGATCTCGGAGCCGGAGCCGGTGGTGATGGCGTTGAGCTGGTTGGACCACCACATGCCGAAGGCGCCCTTGTTGGTGGCGACCAGGGAGGCCTCGACGCCGGTGGAGCCCAGCTCGGCGCTGCGCGAGGCGTCGGGGCTGGCCCCCGAGTCGATCAGCTCCTGCTGGAAGCCGTACCAGTCGGCGATGACCTCCTCGGACATCCCGATCTTGCCGTCCTCGCTGTAGAACGTCTCGCCGTGCTGCTGGGCGTAGATGTTGAGGTAGGCGTCGTTGAAGCTCAGCTGGGTGCCGTAGACGCCGCCGTCGGTGGCCGCGGTGACCTCGGCGCTGAACTCCTTGTAGTCGTCCCACGTCCAGGTGGTGTCGTCCGGCAGCTCGATGCCGGCCTCGTCCAGGACGGTCTTGTTGGCGGCGATGATGAAGGCGTTGACGCCGGTGGGTATCGCGTACTGGGTGCCCTCCAGCTGGCCGGACTGGAGCAGCTGGGGGTCGAGGTTGCTCACGTCCACCAGGCCGTCGAGGTCGGCCAGCGCGTTGCGGGTGCCGAACTCGCCCATCCGGCGGATCTCGGTGGAGAACACGTCGGGCGCGTCACCGGAGGCCATCTGGGTGGTGAGCCGGTCGTAGTAGTTGTCCCAGTCGGAATACTCCATCTCGACCTTGATGTCCTCGTGCTTCTCCATGAAGAGGTCGAGGACTTCCTCGGTGATCGCCTGGCGGGTGTCGTTGCCCCACCAGGCCACCCGCAGGGTGGTCGTGCCGTCGCCGCCGCTGTCACCGCCGCCGCAGGCGGCGGTGAAGGTGAGGGCACCGGCCAGCAGGAGCGCCGAACAGAGCTTCGTCGCACCGTTCTTTCTGCCGTTCACAAGGACTCCTTGTCGGAAACGCGATAAGGGGGGACGTACAGGGGGTGGCGTGGCCTACTTGAGGCCGGTGGTGGCGATGCCGCGCACCAGGTACTTCTGGCCGGCGAGGAAGAAGCCGAAGATCGGGCCGAGCGAGAGCACCGAGATGGCGAACATCGGGCCCCAGGAGGACTCCCCGCTGGAGTCCAGGAAGGTGCGCAGCGCCACCGGGACGGTGAACTTGTCCGGGTTGGTGAGGAAGATCAGCTGGCTGAGGAAGTCGTTCCAGGTCCAGATGAAGGTGAAGATCGCCGTGGTGGCCAGGGCGGGCGTGGACAGCGGCAGGATGATCCGGGTGAAGATCCGCCAGTGTCCGGCGCCGTCGATGACGGCGGCCTCGTCGAGCTCCCGGGGCAGGGTGCGGATGAACTGCACCATCAGGAAGATGAAGAAGGCGTCGGTGGCCAGGAACTTCGGGACGATCAGCGGATAGAAGGTGTTGATCCAGCCGAGGTCCGAGAACAGGATGTACTGCGGGACGATCACCACGTGCAGCGGCAGCATGATGGAGCCGAGCATCAGGGCGAACCAGAACTTCTTGAACGGGAACTCCAGCCGGGCGAAGGCGTAGGCGGCCAGCGAGCAGGCCACCAGGTTGCCGACGATGGAGGCGCCGGTGATGATCGCCGAGTTCAGGAAGTAGTGGCTGAACGGGTAGCGCAGCGCGTCCCAGCCGTTGCCGAAGTTGTCGAAGGTGAAGCTGGAGGGCCACAGCCCCGGCTCGCGGAAGATGAGTTCTTCCGGCTTCAGGGAGCTGGAGATCATCCACAGGACCGGGTACAGCATGACGAACCCGAAACCGATGAGCAGGATGTGGGTCAGGATGCGCTTGCCGCTGAGGGCGCGCAGGACGCGGGCGAACAGGGTGTCGTTCAGTCCGGGGTGACCGTTGCCGTCGTGGGCGGCGCCGGCGCGTGCGTCGGGGCGCGGCTTGACGTTATTTGTCACTGTAGAACACCCAATACTTTGACATGAGGAAGTTCACCCCGGTCAGCGCCGCGATGATCAGGACCAGGACCCACGCCATCGCCGAGGCGTAGCCCATCTCGAAGCTGTTGAAGCCCTTCTGGTACACGTGCATCGTGTAGAGGAGCGTCGAGTCGGCCGGGCTTCCGTTGCCGCCGCTGATGACGAACGCCTGGGTGAAGGACTGGAAGGCGTTGATCAGCTGGAGGATGAGATTGAAGAAGATGATCGGCGACAGCAGCGGCAGCGTGATGGAGAAGAACTGCCGGGTCTTGCCGGCCCCGTCCAGGCTGGCGGCCTCGTAGTAGCTGGTGGGGATCTGCCGCAGGCCCGCGAGGAAGATGACCATCGGGGAGCCGAAGGTCCACACGTTGAGGATGATCAGCGTGCCCAGCGCGGTGTCGGGGTGGGAGACCCAGCCCATGCCCTCGATGCCGAAGATGCCCAGGAACTCGTTGACCAGGCCGTCGGCGCCGAAGATCTGCCGCCACAGGATGGCGATGGCGACGGAGGAGCCGAGCAGGGACGGCAGGTAGTACACGGAGCGGTAGATCGGCAGTCCGCTCACGCCCCGGTCGAGCACCATCGCCAGCGCGAGGGCGAAGGCCAGCTGGAGGGGGACGGAGACGAAGACGTAGATCGCCGTGTTGGTGAGCGCCTTGAGGAACCGCGGGTCGTCCTGGAACATCCGGATGTAGTTGTCGAACCCGACCCAGTTGCTGTCCCCGATGAGGCTGTAGTCGGTGAACGACAGGTACAGCGAGGTCAGCAGGGGGCCGGCCGTGATGGCGATCAGCCCGACGAACCACGGCAGCAGGAAGAGATAGGCGGTCAGGGACTCCTTGCGCCGCCGTTTGCGCAGCGCGCCCTTGTGGTCCGCCACAGGGGGGCGGGTAGTGGTGCCCGGTGGCCTGGGGCGCACCTGGGTGTCGGTCATGCGAGGGCGCTCCTTTCGAGGAGACGAGGGGCAGCACACCGAGCGTGTTGAGGGGACGACGCGGGATCCGGGTTGTTGCTCCGTTAATACAACCGGTTGCAGCAGGCTGGTGTAACCAGCAAGAAACGTCAAGGGTCTGCGCGGATTTTCATGACAACCGATTGCAGGCTATGGTGACCGCCGTGACAGAGACGACTGTGGAGGGGGCGGGCGCTCATGGCGGTGACCATCCGTGACGTGGCCCGGGCCGCCGGCGTTCATGTGTCCACGGTCTCCCGGACATTCTCGGCACCGAACCTGGTCAAAGTCGACACCCGGGAACGAGTTCTCGCCGCGGCCGCCGAGCTGGGCTACCGCCCCAACCAGGCGGCTCGCGCGCTGACCACGGGCGTGACCCACAACCTGGGGCTGATCGTCGCCGACATCGCCAATCCGTTCTTCCCGCCGCTGATCAAGTCCGCCCAGTCGTACGCCAGGGTGCGCGGCTACCAGGTGTTCGTGGCGGACACGGACGAGGACCCGCGGGCCGAGGAGGAGCTGATCGCGATCCTCGCCAAGCAGGTGGACGGGGTGGTCCTGGTCAGCCCCCGGCTGTCGAACACCGCGATCGCCCAGCTGAGCGCGGATCTGCCGTTCGTGGTCGTGAACCGCAGCGTCAAGGGGCTGCCCGCGGTGCTGATGGACGTCAGCAGCGGGGCGGCGGCGGCCGTGGAGCATCTGGCGGGTCTCGGCCACCGGCGGCTGATGCTGCTGGGCGGGCCGCGCGGCTCGTGGACGAGCGAGCAGATGCGCAGATCGGCCGCCGCGGCGGCCGGGCGGGCCGGGGTGGCGCTGGAGATCACCGGGCCGAACGCGCCCACCGAGCGCGGTGGCCAGCAGGCCGCCGCCGCGGTGC
>NZ_JBHWJL010000322.1:0-5620 GCF_042731495.1 Streptomyces sp. NPDC059853 | reverse complement strand
AGATGTCCAACTGTCTCGTGGGATCGGAGATTTTTATATGAGACTCGGTCGAGGCCGGCCGCGCGCAGCCGGTCGCAGTGCCCTTCGACAGCGGCGCGGCCGACCGCCGTACGGACGGCCATTTCGGCGTAGCTGGTCATCTGCCAGGCCCGGCCGGCTCGGTCGACGAACGTCCTCAGCCCCCGGTCAGCGAACCTGCTCATCGCTGCCTGCGTCGCCTGCCTGCGGGTGTCCACCCCCAGTAGCGGCGCCCCGGACACCTCGGCGACCACCTGCCGGTACCCGTCCTCGACCCCGCGCAGGATGCCGCGATGGGTCGCGGTCACCCGGTCGACGGCTTCCATGGCGAGCCGATCAACCGCGCGGGTGCCCGGGGTGCGGCCGGCGATGCGGCGGGCGTCGGCGTCCGGCAGCGCGCCCAGCTCGGCGACCCCCGCGCGCTCTCCGGCGTTGTACGCCTCGGCGACCACCGCCCACACCTCCAGGTCGAGGGCGGTCGCCAGCGCGCCGACGACACCCTCGGCCGATCGCCGCAGCGCGGCCAAGTCGCCGAGCTTCGCCGTGGCCCAGTTGGGGGCGTCCAGGCCAGCCGCCAGCTGCCGGGCGATGATCCGTAGTAGCCGCTGCTCGGCGTCAGCGTACAGGCGGTGCACGCCGGCCGTCAGGTCCTCGACCATCCCGGGGTGAATCGGCACGGCGCCCCCCATCTGCTAGTCGCGGTCGCCGGCCTGCATCGGGTCGGGGACGGCAGCCCCGGTCTCCGTGAGGATGCGGTCGACCTCGGCGGCGACGGCGGTGTCATCCCAGTCCGGGTGAAGCATCCGAACGCGGGTGTCCGCGCTCACCGCCTGGGCTTGCTGGAGCAGCGACAGGGTGCGGGCGGTGGTCTCCGGGTCTTCGCTCACGGAGTCGGCCGGCGTGACCGTCGGCCGCTCCGGGATGAGTCCCGGGGTGTAGAGCTGGCGGTCGAGCAGCAGCATCACGTACAGGATGCGGCTGATCTCCGGCACGGCGTACCCGAGTTTCTTCAGCCTGGTGACCATGCTGCGCCGCTCGCGTGCGACAACCTCGGTCGCCGTCGCGGCCACGGCATCGCCGCCTTCGCCGAACGACTGGGGGGAGTAGCCGGCCATCTGTACGGCGGTGCGCGTGATCGCGGCGGCTGTCCGCTCGTGTTCCTCTACTCGGATGCTGAACTGCGACAGGGTGATGCCCTCGCCCTCCCCCGGGGGGATGTTGAGCGCCTGCCAGATTTCCCGGTCGCCGTCGAACGCTGCGCCTCGGCCGGGGCCTCGGTCGCGTAGGTAGCTGTCGGGCACGATGAGGCGGGCGCGGGCGAGCCGGATGTCGCGCAGCCAGCTCGTCCATGTCTCGTCCAATCCGTCGAACAGGTCGTACAACGGCGCGCCGTAGTCCGAGCGGCCGAGCTGGCTGCCCCGGTGGCGCCGGTTGGGCCGCATGTTGGGGACGTAGGCGGCGGTCAGCTCCCGTATGCCGGTGGCGATGCTGTCGCCGTCCGGGCCGAGGGAGTCGGCGAGCGCCGCTGTCTCCGGGTGCTCGGTGAGCGGTACCCGCCGGCCGAGGGATTCGGCGGTCCCCTCGTACAGGCCGTGCAGGATGCGGCCCGGTTCGTGGCGCTCCAGGTGGCGGAGCACCGTCGCCGACGAACTGCCGGTCAGCTCGTGCCAGAACGTGACCGCGACCAGCAGGCCCCACCTGAACGTGGGTATGGCGGCGTCGGCGTGCACAACGGTGAGCAGCGGCCGGCGGGCCAAGTCCGTATCCCACGTCACCCGCAGGTAGTGACCGCCCAGTGCCGCGCCGACCTCGGCGCCCTCCAGCAGGGTGTTCACGACGCCGCCCTCGGCGACCAGCACGTCGAGCCGGTCTTGGGTGGCGGGGGTGGGCACGGTGATGGTGGGCGCCTCAGCCCACAGCAGATCCGCAGCGGTCGTCGCGATGTCCCCGGGCAGCGGGATGTGCATCCGGGTGTCCCGGCCGCCCGGGGCGGGGCGCGGTCGGCCCCACAGGCGGCGGCGGCCGTCGCCGCGGGTTCCCCCGGCGTAGATGCGGGCGAGGCGCTGAGCGTCTCCGGAGTACCACGCGTCATCGGTGCGCATCTCGGCGTACGGGGTGGCCATGGCGGGCGGCGGCCATGGCGCGCCGTTCTCAGGCAGCGGCATCGGCCCTCACCTCCTGCTCTCTATGCGGCGAGTAGGAGTCGCCACTCGTGGGCGGTGGAGTGCACGACGTACCGCAGCGCGTCTACGGAGTGGTCGTTCGCCTTGATTGGGCGGTCCTCGCCCAGCGCGGTGGCGGCCGGGTCCCAGCTGTAGCCGGGCAGCTCGGCGAGCAGTCCGGCGCAGGAGTCGTGTACGAGCAGCAGGCCGGCGGCGAGCGCCGACGACACGCTGCGGATGCCGTCCAGCACTTCGTTCCGTGCCTTGGCGACTCCGGGGTGCCCGTCCTCCCAGAGCTGGCGGGAGAAAGAGGCGGCCGAGGGGTCGACGAACGTCCACTCGGGTTCGGCGCCGAGGCCGTCGAGCCATGCCCGTACGGCCTGGCTGTACTGCGCGTCGGTCATCTGCCGGTGCGCGGCGCGGGAGTCGTGGCGCCACTCGCTCACCGCGTACAGCCGGCCGTCGGCGCCGAGGCCGAGCAAGATCGCGGCGAACGGGTTGGTCGTGCCGTAGTCGATGCCCAGGCCCAGCAGGCGGCGCATCGGCGGTAGCGCGGTGACGACGTGCCGGGACTCGTCCCACATGTCGTAGACGGCGCCCTCGGCGACGACCCATGCGCCATCGATCATCCGCCGTCGCCACAGTCCGACGTACTCGGCGGACAGATCCGCGATGTACTTCGGCGACAGGCTCGGGTTGTCGGACAGGCGGAAGTGCCACGCTCTGAGGTCGAGTTCGTGGGCGCGGTCGAGGTAGCCGGTCTTGAGCCAGTGGCGCGGGCTGTCCGGGTTCGTGGTGGCCAGCAGCCGCGCGCCCGGGGTGCTGAGCCTCGCGAGTAGCTGCGTCCAGAACCCTTCCGGCACGAGGGTGGCCTCATCGACGTACGCCAGCTGAGCCGTGAGGCCCCGTAGCCTGCCCTCGGCGCGGGTATCGGCGGCGCCGATCAGGTGGACGGTGCGGCCCAGGATGGTGGCGGTGGTGGCGCCCCGGGTGTGGTGCACGTGCTTGGACAGCGGGCCGAACAGAGCCGGGTCGGCGAGCGGTTCGAAGACGTTCCGCTCGATGGTCTGCAACGACCTGCCGCAGATGATGATCAAGCCGCTGGGGCCCGCGCTGGCTACCGCGATGACGAACGCGAGTAGCGATGCGACGGTCTTTCCGGAGCGAACCGAGCCGTGCCAGATGTTGATACGGGCCGTCGCCCGGCCCACGCTGAGCAGCTGCTTCCGGGACAGGGGCAGGTTGTCGAGGTCGAGCACCGGCTCACCCCCCGTCGGCGCCCCCGTCGTCGTCGGTGTCGCCGGCCGCCATGGTCAGGGCCTCTCCGAGCGCGCCCAGCATCGAGCGCACCTGGTCGGCGCCCTCACCGCCCTCGACCGGGGCGAGCTTGAGCGAGCGGTCAATGGCGGTTCCGGTGGCGGCGAGGATCTGCCGTTGGTCGGCGAACCGGGGCCGGGCGAGCTGCACCTCGTGCCACTCGCCATCGCGGCCGGCGAACTCCCCGTACGTGCACGGCTCCCAGAGCTGCGCCCGTAGCCGCTCGGCGTCGATGTGCAGGGCCTCGGCGAGCTGGGCGCGGCGGGCGGCAAGGTCGATGCGGCGGGCTTCGGTTGCTGCGATCACCTCGGGGCCGCGCTCGAAACTCAGGCCGAGGTCGCGGGCGATGCCCGAGATGGTCGAGCCGCTGCGCCCGAGTTCGCGGGCGATCTCGTTGCGTGTCTTGCCCTGGGAGTGGAGGCGGCGTACGCGCTCGCGCTCGGTATCGGTGATGGGTCGCGGCATGGTCGCCACCTCCAACCCCGGGGCCAGGACGCGGCGATGCCCCGCGCCGGGGGGGGTGGGGCGCGGGGCATCGGGGGTGGGGTGTCTCCGGGCACGCCGGAGGCGCCACCGATTAGATCACAAACAGGTAACGGTCACAAGGTGGTTCCTGCGAGAGGACCGTTGGTAGCAGCAGCCGATGGCCCAAGAGGTAGTAATATTGAGTCGCAATGTCGTGTCGCACTGTGCTGGAACCTATTCGGTGTCGGCTGCAACACGGTCCGGAGGGACAAGGCGGCGCTGCTAACACCGCCTCGCCCCTCCGGGGATGGCGCCCTAGTTGCGGAACAGGTCGATGGTGAACCTGACTCCATCGCGCATTACCTCATACCCAAGGCGTGCGATGTGGGCCAGGAACGACCGGCGTTCCCAATTGGGGCGCTTTCGCTTGCGTCGCGAGGACCGCGGCATCCGACCTCCTGTTCATGGATGGACATTCTTCGAATCCATGGGGAGGGCGAACGCAGGTTTCGCGTCGCGGAGATGACGATACCTGTTGTCGGGCTCACCTGATCGGACAAGTCACCCGCAAGGGTGTTGCTTCACTGTTGCGGATCGGGCCGGTACGCGGCCAGTGTGACGTTCGTGATCTGCGGCGCCTCGCCGACGGGGTAGATGCCCTCCGCCCACGCGGCGTCGTAGGCGTTCGCAAGCAGCAGCAGCGCTCGCCGTACGGCGTCTGATGCGCTGCATCCGGTGCGCATGATCACGGTGAGGTCGTCGTGCATTCCGTCGTCAACACGGACGGACATCGCCTTGCCGACAGCGGGCACGCGGGCGGTCTTGGTGGTCGTAGGCTGGTCGGTAGCCATCTGGGGGTGTCTCCCTGGTGGTCAGGGCCCGTCCCGGCGGTAGGGTCGCCGGCGGCGGGCCCGCTGCTTAGCTGGGCGTGTGTTCGGTGGTGTAGATCGGGTCGCCGGCCGGGTCGGCGCCGCGCCACACCCTGACCCGCAGGTGCCGGTCGGCGGTGGCGGTGTGCTCCTCGATGACCTGCTTCGCCAGCAGCGCCTCGCTGCCCTCCGCGAGCTGTTCCTCGCCGACTTCGCGGTGCCGCCAGCTGCCGCCCGCCGTGCGCACATCCACCCGGTAGCTGTAGGTGACTCGGGCCTGTCGCATGGCGTATACGCGCTGGGGGGTGAGGCCCAGCGCGCGGGCGATCGACGGGACCGTCATCCCGGCGGCCTCGGCGCGGTCGACGGCGCGGGGGACGGCGGCGGCGGCGGCCTCCCCGGCGAGCCGCAGCGCGGCCAGGTCGCTGAGGTCGTGGTCGTTGGCGAGCTGGTCGAGCAGCGATCGCGCACGGATCGGGTTGTCCCGGGACCGCTGGTAGTCGGTGGCGATGTCCCGCACGAGGTCGAGGAGATCCGGCAGTTCGTCGTCCGGGTCTCCCCCGGCGGCGATGACATCGGCGCGGTGCGCTGCCTCCAGCTCGGCGACGGCGGCGGCCAGCTGGCGCTGGAAGCGGGTGAGTGCGGGCCCGTCGTCGGCGGGCGTGCGCGGCTGGCCGTCCTCCAGCCGCTCGATCGCGCGCAACAGGCGGTTGGCCTCGGTCGGCTCGTTGTCGGCGGTCATGTGTGCCTCTCTGGGGCGGGGTTGGGGCCCGCCCCCGGGGTGGGGGC
>NZ_JBHWJL010000321.1:0-5634 GCF_042731495.1 Streptomyces sp. NPDC059853 | reverse complement strand
CCGCAACACCGGCTGGCGGCGGGCTCCGGAGCCGTGGATCGCGTTCCTCGACGACGATGTGGTGCCGGGACCGGACTGGCGGCGGGCCCTGGCCGCCGATCTGGCCGCCGCGGGCGGCGGCACGGGCGGTGTGCAGGCCAGGATCAGTGTGCCGCTGCCGCCCGGCCGGCGGCCCACCGACTGGGAGCGGAGCACCGCCGGGCTCGCGGGCGCCAGCTGGATCACGGCGGACATGGCCTACCGGCGGGCCGCGCTGCTGGACGCGGGCGGCTTCGACGAACGGTTCCCCCGGGCCTTCCGGGAGGACGCCGACCTGGCGCTGCGCGTGATGGCGGAGGGCTGGGACCTCACGGTGGGGGAGCGGCGCACGGCCCATCCGGTGCGCCCGGCCGGCCCGTGGGCCTCGGTGCGCGCCCAGGCGGGCAACGCGGACGATGTGCTGATGGCCCGGCTGCACGGCCGGGACTGGCGGCGGCGGGCCCGGGCGCCGCGCGGCCGTTTCCCCGCCCACGCGGCGGTGACGGCGGCGGGCGTGTCGGCACTGCTCGCGCTGGGGGCCGGGCGGCGGCGGGCGGCGCTGGCGAGCGGCGCGCTGTGGCTGGCGGGTACGGCCGAGTTCGCTGCCGCGCGGATCCGGCCGGGGCCGCGCACCGGGACGGAGCTGTGGCGGATGGTGGTCACCAGCGCGGCGATCCCGCCGGTCGCGGTGGGGCACTGGGCGCTCGGGCTGGCGCGGCACCGGAGGGCCACCCCGCACCCGGTGTTTAAATCGGACATATCGGGCAACTCTCGGGGGCATGGCTGACGACTCGGCAGCCGGGGCCAGGCCCTGGCTCTTTCCGCCCGGTCCCTGCCGCCCGGCCCGGCTCCCCACCGGCGGCGAGCGGCGCGGCCCGCGGGCCGTCCTGTTCGACCGGGACGGCACCCTGATCGAGGACGTCCCCTACAACGGCGACCCCGCCCTCGTCCGGCCGCTGCCCCGGGTCCGCGCCGCGCTGCGGCTGCTGCGCGACCACGGCGTGGCCCTCGGCGTCGTCAGCAACCAGTCCGGCGTCGCCCGGGGCCGCATCGGACACGCCGAGGTGGCGGCGGTACACGCCCGGGTCGAAAGCCTGCTCGGCCCCTTCGGCGTCTGGGCCGTCTGCCCGCACGGCCCCGCCGACGGCTGCGGCTGCCGCAAACCGGCCCCCGGCCTCGTCGCCGCGGCCTGCCGACGGCTCGGCGTCGCCCCGCGCCACACCGTGGTCATCGGCGACATCGGCAGCGACCTGGACGCCGCCCGCGCCGCCGGAGCCCACGGCGTCCTGGTGCCCACCCCCGCCACCCGGATCGAAGAGGTGGCCGCCGCGCCCCACCGCGCCCCCGACCTGCTGACCGCCGTACGCGCCCTGCTGCGGCCCGTCCCCGGTACGGCGGGCACCCCGTGACGGCGCCCCGCTCGCTCCCCAGCACCCTCGTCGTCCGGCTGGACAGCGCGGGTGACGTCCTGCTGGCCGGACCCGCCGTCCGGGCGGTCGCCGCCGGCTCCCGCTCCGTCACCATGCTCTGCGGCCCGCTCGGCGAAGCCGCCGGGCGCCTGCTGCCCGGCGTGGACCGGGTGGAGGTGTTCGACGCGCCCTGGGTGCGGCTGGCCGCCCCCGCCACCGACCCGGCGGAGGTGGCCGGCCTCGTACGCCGCATCGAGCGCGGCGGCTACGACCGCGCCCTCATCCTGGCGTCCCAGCACCAGAGCCCCCTGCCCGCCGCCCTGCTCCTCAAGCTCGCCGGCATCCCGTGGATCGGCGCCGACAGCGAGCACTACCCCGGCTCCCTGCTCCAACTGCGCCACCACCGCGCCGCCCACCGGCACGAGGCCACCGCGGCGCTCGAACTCGCCGAGGCCGCCGGCTTCCGGCTCCCGGCCGGCGACCGCGGCGAACTGCGCGTCCGCACCCCGCCCGACACGAGCGCGCTCACCGGGGAAGGGCCCTACCTCGTCCTGCACCCCGGAGCCGCCGTCCCCGCCAGGACCTGGAGCGCCGACCGCGCCGCCCGGGCCGTCGCGGCGCTGGCCGCCGCCGGACACCGGGTCGTGGTCACCGGCAGCCCCCAGGAAGCCGCCCTCACCCGGCACGTCGCCGGACGGCACGGCCTGGACCTGGGCGGACGCACCCGGATGGGGGAACTGGCCGGCGTGCTCTCCCGCGCCCGGCTCACCATCGCGGGGAACACCGGCCCCGCCCATCTGGCCGCCGCCGTACGCACCCCCGTCATCAGCCTGTTCGCCCCCGTCGTCAGCCCGGAACGCTGGCTCCCCTACCGCGTCCCCCATCTGCTCCTCGGCCGGCAGGACTCGGCCTGCGCGGGCAGCCGGGCCCGCGAATGCCCCGTCGAGGGCCACCCCTGTCTGGACTCCGTCACCGACGAGGAGGTCCTGGCCGCCGTCGACCGGCTGACCGTGAGCGCCGCCCCCAGCGTCCGCCCGGCGGCGGCACCCGCACCAGCACCAGCACCGGAGGAACGGACATGAACATCCTCATGTGGCACGTGCACGGCTCGTGGACGACCGCGTTCGTCCAGGGCCCGCACACCTATCTGCTGCCGCTGCTCCCCGGGCGCACCGCCGACGGACGCGGCCGGGCGGACAGCTGGAACTGGCCCGCCTCGGTGCTGGAACGCACCCCGGAACAACTGCGCGACACACCGGTCGACCTCGTGGTGCTCCAGCGCCCGCACGAGGCCGAACTGGCCGAACGGTGGCTCGGCGGCCGCCGCCCCGGCCGGGACATCCCCGCCGTCTACCTGGAACACAACGCCCCCGACGGGAACGTCCCCGACACCCGGCACCCCTGCGCCGACCGCGACGACCTCACCCTCGTGCACGTCACCCACTTCAACCGGCTCTTCTGGGACAACGGCCGGGCCCCCACCGCCGTCGTCGAGCACGGAGTCGTCGACCCCGGCCACCGCTTCGGCGGCGAGAGGGCCGCCGCCGCCGTCGTCGTCAACGAGCCGCTGCGGCGCGGCCGGACCACCGGCACCGATCTGCTGCCCCAGCTGGCCGGAGCCGTCCCGCTGGAGCTCTTCGGCATGGGCACCGCCGGCCTGCCCGCCCGGCTCGGCATCCCGGAGCCCCGCTGCCGGGTGCGCGAACTGCCGCAGGAGAGGCTGCACACCGAGATGGCCCGCTGCCGGGTCTATCTGCACCCGGTGCGCTGGACCTCGCTCGGACTCTCCCTCGTCGAAGCCATGCACCTGGGCATGCCGGTGGTGGCCCTCGCCACCACCGAGGCGGTGGAAGCCGTACCCCGCGAGGCCGGGGTGCTCTCCACCCGGCCCGAGGTACTGGCCGAGGCGGCGGCCCGCTTCGCGCGCGACCCGGACGCCGCCCGGGAGACCGGCGCCGCGGCCCGGCAGGCCGCGCTGGCCCGCTACGGCCTCAAACGGTTCCTCGCCGACTGGGACCGGCTGATCGAGGAGGTGACCCGCTGATGCGGCCCCCCTGGCCCGGCCCGGCCGAACCCCTGGACATCGCCCTGGTCTCCGAACACGCCAGCCCACTGGCCGCCCTCGGCGGCGCCGACGCGGGCGGACAGAACGTCCACGTCGCGCAGCTGGCCGGCCAGCTCGCCCGGCGCGGCCACCGGGTGACCGTCTACACCCGCCGGGACTGCGCCACCCTGCCCCGCACGGTACGGATCTGCCCGGGCCTGGAGATCCGGCATGTGCCGGCCGGGCCCGCGCACAGCCTCCCCAAGGACGAACTGCTGCCCCACATGCCGGAATTCAGCGAGTTCCTGGAACGGGAGTGGACCCGCAGACCACCCCACCTGGCCCACGCGCACTTCTGGATGTCCGGCATCGCCACCTGGTGGGCCACCCGGGCGCTCGGCATCCCGTTCGTCCACACCTTCCACGCGCTCGGCAGCGTCAAGCGCCGCCACCAGGGCGCCGCCGACACCAGCCCGCCCGGGCGCATCGACTGGGAACGGCAGATCGGCTCCCACTGCGACATCACGGTGGCGACCTGCCGCGACGAGGTCACCGAACTCGTGGCCCTCGGCGTGCCGGTGGGCAAGGTGCGGGTGGTGCCGTGCGGCGTGGACCCCGAGTGGTTCTCCCCCCGGCCCCGCCCGGTCGGGGACGCGCCCCCGCACGGCCGCCCGTTCCGGCTGCTGCACATCGGGCGGCTGGTCCCGCGCAAGGGCGCCGAGGTGGCCATCGAGGCACTGGCCCGCATCCCCGGCGCCGAACTGATCATCGCGGGCGGCTCCCCGGGCGCGCCGCCCGGCCGCGACCCCGAGGTGAACCGGCTGCGCGCCGTCGCCCGGCGCAGCGGGGTCACCGACCGCGTCCGCTTCGCCGGGGCCGTGCCCCGCCCCGAGGTGCCCGCCCTGATGCGCGGCTGCGACCTGGTGCTGTGCCCGGCCACCTACGAGCCGTTCGGCATCGTCCCGCTGGAGGCCATGGCCTGCGGCGTCCCGGTGGTGGCCAGCGCGGTCGGCGGGCAACTGGACACGGTCGCCGACCCGGCCACCGGCCGGCTGGTGCCGCCGGGCGACCCGGCGGCGCTGGCCGCCGCCGTCACGGAACTGCTGAACGACCCCGCGCAGCGCGCGGCGTGCGGCGCGGCCGGACGCCGCCGCGTCCTCACCCGCTACCGCTGGGCGTCGGTGGCCGAGGCCACCGAACGCGTCTACCGGGACCTGCGCGTCCGGGACCCGGCCCCCGCGGTGCCCCGCGTCTGACCCCACCCGGGGACGGACCGACCGCCCCCCCGCGCGCCCCCGCGCACCACGCAAGCGTCCGGCCACCCGGCCGGTGGGGAGAAACCCACCCCCGGCCGCCACAGAAAGGATCGCCCGTGCACCCCACAGCCACCGCACGCCGCCACTGCGAGTCCCTCCGGCAGGCGCTGCTCGACTTCCACGAGGATCCGGAGACCGGACTCGCCGAAGCCGCGGACTGGGGCCGCCGGCTGGCCGTGGTGCTCGCCTCCGGCGGGCGCCTGCTGGCCGCGGGCAACGGCGGCAGCGCCGCCCAGGCGCAGCACATGACGGCCGAACTCGTCGGACGTTACGCGGGGGAGCGCGGACCGTACTCGGCGATCGCCCTGCACGCCGAGACCTCCGCGGTGACCGCCATCGGCAACGACTACGGCTTCGACGAGATCTACGCCCGGCAGATCGCCGCCCACGGCCGCCCCGGCGACGTCGCGCTGCTGCTGTCCACCTCCGGCCGCAGCGACAACCTGCTGGACGCCGCCACCGCCGCCCGCACCGCCGGTGTCCGGGTCTGGGCGATGACCGGCCCCACCCCCAACCCGCTCGCCGCACAGGCCGACTCGGTGGTGGCCATCCGCTCCGACTCGCCCGCCAGCGTCCAGGAAGCCCACCTGGTCGCGCTGCACGTGGTCTGCGAGGCGTTCGACGAAGCCCTCGCCGTGCCCGGCCGCGCGGCCGCCCCCCAGCCCGTGGTGATCCCGGCCGAGGACGCGGCATGAGCGGCCGGCCGATCGTCGTCGTCGGCGACGTCCTGCTGGACCGGGACATCACCGGCCGGGCCGGGCGGCTCGCCCCCGACGCGCCGGTGCCGGTGGTCGACGTGGCCGACGAGCGGTGCCGCCCCGGCGGCGCCGGGCTCGCCGCCGCGCTG
>NZ_JBHWJL010000320.1:0-5662 GCF_042731495.1 Streptomyces sp. NPDC059853 | reverse complement strand
ACGACATCATGTTCGGCAAGGTCGACACCGAGGCGCAGCAGGAACTGGCCGCGGCCTTCCAGATCACCTCGATCCCCACGCTGATGGCGATCCGCGACAACGTCGTGCTGTACGCGCAGCCCGGCGCCATCCCCGGCACCGCGCTGGAGGAGCTGATCACCAAGGTCCGCGAGGTGGACATGGACGAGGTGCACCGCAGGATCGCCGAACAGCAGGACGCGGCGCAGCAGGGCGACGGCCCGAACCCCGGCGCCTAAAGTAGGGCGCATGACCAGCGGCGGGCGGGCGATCGAGACCTCCATCTTCACGGAGATGACGGAGCTGGCCCGGCGCACCGGGGCGATCAACCTCGGCCAGGGCGTGCCGGAACTCGCCGGCCCGCCCGCGCTGCTGCGCGAGGTCGCCGACGCCGTGCAGGCCGGGGAGAACCAGTACCCGCCGGCGTACGGCCTGCCCGCCCTGCGCGAGGCGATCGCGGCCCATCAGCTGCGCCGGTACGGGCTCGGGTACGCGGCCGACGGGGAGGTCCTGGTCACCACCGGCGCCACCGAGGCGCTGGCCGCCGCCGTGCTGGCGCTGACCGGTCCCGGCGACGAGATCCTCGCCTTCGACCCCTGTTACGACGCCTATCCGGCCGGTGCCCGGCTCAGCGGCGCCACGCTGACCGCCGTACCGCTCACCCCCGACCCGGACGGCGGCCGGTTCGCGCTGGACGCCACCGCCCTGCGCGCCGCCGTCACCCCGCGCACCCGGCTGCTGCTGTTCAACTCCCCGCACAACCCGACCGGCAAGGTCTTCACCCCGGACGAACTCGACACCGTCGCCGCGCTCTGCCGCGACCACGACCTGATCGCGGTCACCGACGAGGTGTACGAACACCTGGTGTACGACGACGGCGTCCGGCACCGCCCGCTGGCCGCCCTGCCCGGGATGCGCGAGCGCACCCTCACCGTCTCCTCGGCCGGCAAGACGTTCAACGTCACCGGCTGGAAGGTCGGCTGGGTCTGCGGCCCGGCCCACCTGGTCGCCGCCGTCGCCTCCGTCAAGCAGTTCCTCACCTACGCCTCCGGTACGCCCTACCAGGCGGCCCTGGCCCGGGCGCTGGACGGCGTCGAGGAGTGGGCCGCCGGGCTGCGCGACACGCTGCGCGCCCACCGCGCGCTGCTCGGCGAAGGGCTCGCGGCGGCCGGGCTGCGCCCGTACCGCGCCGAGGCCGGCTACTTCCTCCAGGCCGACATCCGGCCGTGGGGATACACGGACGGGATGCGGTTCTGCCGCGAACTGCCGGAGCGGGCCGGGGTGGTGGCCATCCCCACCGTCGCGTTCCGGGCCGCGCCCGGCGGGGCGGGGACCCCGGCGTGGCTGGCGCGGTTCTCGTTCTGCAAGGGGACGGAGGCGCTGCGGGAGGCCGTGACGCGGCTCAGCGCGGCGGCCCCGGCGGGGCGGGCGGCGCCGCCCCGCTCCACGGCGTAGGCCCGGGCACGTCCGGGGGCCACTCCCCGCTGGCGAGCTTGCGCAGCGGCCCGTGGACGGCGCGCCGCAGCGCCGCCTTGAACGCGGCGCGCTGCGAGGCGTCCAGGCCGTCCAGCGCGATCCGCTCGATGGCGGCGACCTCGGCCCGCGCGGCGGCCAGCGCCGCCTTGCCGTCCTCGGTCGCCGTGACGATCCGCGCCCTGCGGTCCTTCGGGTCGGGCCGGCGGGTGATCAGCCCGGCCGTCTCCAGGTCGTCCAGGACGGCGACCATCTTGCTCTTGTCGATGGCCGACGCCTCGGACAGCGCCAGCTGGGTGCGCGCCGGCTCCTCGGCGAGCCCGAGCAGCACGGTGTAACCCCACAGGTCCATGCCGTGCTGCCGCACGGCGCGGTCCTCGGCCACGGTGAGCCCGAACTTCATCTGGAGCAGCAGCCATCGCAGGTCGTCTTCAAGCTCCCCGCTGAACATGCGCAGATGCTAGCAAGGGCAAGATCTTTTCACCCGTAAATGATTTCTCCCGCCCTTCATCCAGCGGCCGCACCCGCCGTGGGCCCACCGGGCGTCAACGCCGCGCTCCCCGGATTCACCCGCCCGAACACCCCGGCGTCCCGGCCCAACGCGGCGCATGGGCCCGGGCCCGGGGGAAGCGGGGCCCGGGCGTCTCTTCGGGCGCCGTCACGTCGTTAGCGCAGTGACAACGCCGCGCCGTGACCGCATCCGGAGGACCGATGCCCCAGCCGACCCCCGCGCCGACCCGCCACCCACTGCACCCGCGCTTCGCCTGGCTGGAGATCACCGGTTTCTGCAATCTGCGCTGCCGGCACTGCTACGCCGATTCCTCCCCGCAGGGCACCCACGGGACGATGACGGACGCCGACTGGCTGCGGGTGCTCGGCGAACTGGGCGGCCTCGGCGTCCGCGACGTGCAGTTCATCGGGGGCGAGCCGACGCTCCACCCGGGGCTGCCCGGGTACATCGACCGGGCCCTGGCCCAGGGCATGGCGGTGGAGGTGTTCAGCAACATGACGCACATCGGCCCCCGGCTCTGGGACACCCTGCGCCGGGACGGGGTGCGGCTGGCGTTCAGCTACTACAGCGACGACCCGGCCGCCCACGACGCGGTCACCGGCACCGGCGGCGCGCACGCCCGCACCCGGGCGAACATCCGGCGCGCCCGCGAGCTGGGCGTCCCGCTGCGCGGCAACGTGATCGAGCTGCCGGCCCCGGCGCACGCCGAGGGCGGGCGGCGTGACCTGCTGGAACTGGGGATCCGGGAGGTGGGGACGGACCGGATCCGGCCGTACGGGCGCGGCGCGGCGGACGTACGGGACGGCGTGGAGGGTGCGGACGGCGCGGCGCGCGCCCCCGAGTGCGGCGGGCTGTGCGGACGCTGCGGCCACGGCCGGCTCGCCGTGCTCCCGGACGGCCGGGTCACCCCGTGCGTGTTCGCGCGCCGGCTCACCCTGGGCAACGTCCGCGAGCAGAGCCTGTCCGAGATCTGCGCGGGCGCCGCCACCCGGCAGGTCCTCGGCGAACTGGCGGCGCACTTCCCGCCGCCGGCCGAGAACACCACACCCGTGTGCCTGCCGGACTGCGGCCCGGCCGCAACGGTCGAGAAGGACAAGGGGAAGAAGGACCCCGCCGAGCAGGGAGAGGAGCAGGAGCGGGACGGGGGCCCCGGAGTCCCGGCCGGGCACCCCTGACGGGGCCCGCCGCCCGCGACCCGGCGAGCGGCGAGCGGTGCGGACGGTTACAGGACGAACGGCTCGCCCGCGTCGCTCACCAGCGGCTTGCCCGCGTCGTGCCAGGCGTGCAGCCCGCCCGCCACGTTCGTCGCGTCCACACCCTGCCGCACCAGGTACTCGGTGACCTGCGCGGACCGGCCGCCCACCTTGCACAGCACGAACAGCGGGCCGTCGCCGGCCCGCTCGGTGATCTCCCCGAGCCGGTCCACCACCTCGCGGATGGGGATGTGCAGCGCGCCCTCGACACGGCCGGCCGCCCACTCCTCCGGTTCGCGCACGTCCAGCAGCACGGCGTCGGCGGGCAGCTCACCGACGGAGACGGTGGGGATATTCGCGGAAGTCATACGCCCGAGCCTAACGTCAGCCGGCGGCGAGCACGGCGGCCAGCTCGGCCTCCTTCGCCGTCACCTTCTGCCGCAGTTCGGCCGCGACCTCCTCCAGCAGGGCGTCCGGGTCCTCGGGGGCCATCCGCAGCATCGCGCCGATCGCGCTGTCCTCCAGCGCGGCGGCGGCGTCCGCGAGCAGTTCCTTGCGGTTGGCCAGCCACTCCAGGCGCGCGTACAGCTCCTCGCGCCGCCCGTACCCGGCCGGTTCCGGGGTCGGTCCGACGCCGTTGTCCCACTCGGTGGTGAGCGCCCGCAGCTCCTCCGCGTCGCCGCGCCCGTACGCCTGGTTGACCCGGACCAGGAAGGCACCGCGCCGGTCGCGCTCGGTGGGGTCGGCGACGAGGTCGGGGTGGGCCCGGCGGACGAGTTCGCGGTAGAGCTTGCGGGCCTCCTCGCCGGGGCGCACCTTGGGCGGGGGCTGGACGGACTGCTCGGTGAGCATGGCCGCGGCCTCGGGCGAGAAGCCGTCGCCGTCCAGCCAGCCCTGGAAGAGTTCGGAGACCTGCGGCATGGGCGCCACCATGGCGCGCGCCTCGCGGGCCCGCCGCTCGTCCTCGGGGTCCTTGGTGCGGGCCGCGACCGCCTCGGCGATCTCGGCGTCCAGTTCCTCCAGCCGGGCGTAGAGGGGGCCGAGGCGCTGTTCGTGGAGCCGGGAGAAGTTCTCGACCTCGATCCGGAAGGTCTCGACCGCGATCTCGAACTCGATCAGGGCGGCCTCGGCCGCCCGGACCGCCCGGTCGAGGCGTTCGGTGGCGGCGGCCTCCTCGTGGGCGTCGTCCGCTGCGCTGTCCTGGCGGGCCTCGCCGGCCCGGGGCTGCTCGTGCTCTTCCGGGATTGTCACCCCGTCAGCCTAGGCGGTCACTCGCGCAGGGCCTCGGGGCACTGCTCCGCGCCGTCCACCAGATGCCGCTCGGCCCAGCGGGACAGCTCCACCAGGGCGGGGCGCAGGTTCTCGCCCGCCTCGGTGAGCCGGTACGTGACGCGCAGCGGCGGTCCGGGGTCCACCTCGCGGGAGACCAGGTCGAGGGCAGCCAGCTCGCTGAGCCGGTCCGAGAGCATCCGTTCGCTGATGCCGGGGATGGAGCGGCGCAGGACGGCGAAGTGGCCCGGCCCGCTCATCAGGGCAGCCACCACCAGGCCGGTCCACCGCTTGCCGAAGACGCTGAACACCCTGGTCATCGCGTCATCAGGCTCGGTACAGCCGCCGCCGTCCTGCCCGTCCCGTCGCTCCGCCATGGCTCCTACTGTACGGGAAGGAAGCAAGTTGCTAAATAAAAGTAAGCTGCTACGCTCAAAGAATCTGCGCACTTTGCCGCAGCTACATACGCGTTTCACTACCAGCCGTCACGAAGGAACCAGCCCTCATGCCCACGCTGCTGCACATCGACTCGTCCCTGAACGGTGACAACTCCGTCTCCCGTGAGGTCACCAAGACCTTCCGCGACGCCTGGCTCGCCCAGCACCCGGACGGTGAGGTCATCTACCGCGACCTGTCGGCCCAGCCGCTGCCGCACATCGACGCCGTCTCGTACTACGCCCCGAACGTTCCCGCCGAGGACCGCACCCCCGAGCAGCAGTCCTCCTACGCGCTGCGCGACGAGCTGGCCAAGGAGCTGGAGGCCGCGGACGCCGTCGTCATCGGTGCGCCGCTGTACAACTACACCATCCCGTCCACCCTCAAGAGCTGGCTGGACCACATCATCATCGGCGGGCGCACCTCGCAGACCGAGGAGTCCACCGTCGCCGGCAAGCCCGTGACCGTGGTCACCAGCCGCGGCGGCTCCTACGCGCCCGGCACCCCCATGGAGGGCAACGACTTCGCGCAGAACTACCTGCAGTGGGTCCTCGGCGGCTCCCTCCGCCTCGACGTGCACTTCATCGTGCCCGAGCTGACCCTGGCCCGGATCGTCCCGGCCATGTCCGGTCTGATCGAGAAGGCCGACGCCTCCCGTGCCGAGGCCCACGAGCAGGCCCGCGAGCGCGCCAAGGCCCTCGCCGCCGCCTGAGCCGCCCTCGCACCGACGACGGAGCCCCGCGGGACGGATGTCCTGCGGGGC
>NZ_JBHWJL010000319.1:0-5700 GCF_042731495.1 Streptomyces sp. NPDC059853 | reverse complement strand
CCGGCCGGGGGGCGCCGGGGGGCGCCCCTGGGTGGTGGTGGCGGGGCCCGGCCGGCGGCCCCCCCCGGGGGGTGCTCTGGCGGCCCCCCCGCCCCCCCCGGCCCCGGCCCCCGGGGCGGGGGAGGAGAACGCGCCCGCGCCGTCCGGCGGCGGGCCCGCCGGACCCGTACCGCCGCCGTCCCCGGTGCCGCCCGCGCCGTCCCCCGGGTTCGGGCCGGCGATACCGCTGCCGCCGCCCGGACCGCCGTCCGCGCCGGCCGGGAGGCGTGCCCGGCGCGGGATACGGGCGGCGCTCGCCGCCGTGCTGGTCCTCGGCCTCGCGGGCGCCGGACTGTACGCCTTCACCCGGCCGGGCGGCGGGGAGGAACCGGACCCGGAACCCGCCCCCGGACCGGCGCCGGTGACCGACGCGCTGCCCGAGGCGTTCCAGGGCGAGTGGGTCGGCGATCTGACCCTCGACGTCGGCATCCCCGGCGGCCGGATGACGGTGACCCTCGGCGAGGGCGTGGTCGGCGAGGAGGTCGGGCACGCCACCACCCGCGACCTGCTGAACATCTCCACCTGCGTGGACCGGATGACGCTGACCGAGGTGAGCGAGGACGAGGCGGTCTTCGACGCCCTGCTGGACACCGAGGAGTCCACGCCCGGTGTCTGTGTGACCGACACCTTCCGGATGATCCTGCGGCTCGACGGGGACGGGCAGGTCCTGCGCTACACCAGCGTCCACCCCGACAGCGGTGCGCGGGGAGTGCTCAATCGCCCCGGTTAGCCCCTGGCGTACGCTGGCTTCCGGTATCGACCACCCTGTATCCGCCCGCCGGAGGGACGCCCGCCATGGCCCTGAGTGCTCAGCTCAAGTCCGCGCTCGACCGAGCCGCCGACGGTGGCCGGATCAGTCCCGAGGAGGCGCTGGACCTCTACCGCAGCGCCCCGCTGCACGCGCTGGGGCGCGCGGCGGACGCGGCGCGCCGTAAGCGGTACGCGGGCACCGAGCACATCGCCACGTACATCATCGAACGGAACATCAACTACACCAACGCCTGCGTCACCGCCTGCAAGTTCTGCGCCTTCTACGCCGCGCCGAAGAGCCCGGACGTGTGGACCCGGGACCTGGACGACATCCTGCGGCGCTGCGCGGAGACGGTGGAACTGGGCGGCACCCAGATCATGTTCCAGGGCGGGCACCACCCGGACTACGGCGTCGAGTACTACGAGCGGCACTTCTCCGCCATCAAGGCCGCCTTCCCGCAGCTGGTGATCCACTCGCTGGGCGCCTCCGAGATCGAGCACATGGCGCGGATCTCCGGGGTGTCGGCCGAGGAGGCCATCCGGCGCATCCACGCGGCGGGCCTGGACTCCTTCGCGGGCGCCGGGGCCGAACTGCTGCCGGAGCGGCCCCGCAAGGCGATCGCCCCGCTGAAGGAGTCGGGCGAGCGCTGGCTGGAGATCATGGAGACGGCGCACGGCCTGGGGGTCGAGTCGACGTCCACCATGCTGATGGGCACCGGCGAGACGAACGCCGAGCGGATCGAGCACCTGCGGATGATCCGCGACGTGCAGGACCGCACCGGCGGGTTCCGGGCGTTCATCCCGTACACCTACCAGCCGGAGAACAACCACCTGAAGGGCCGCACCCAGGCCACCCTCTTCGAGTACCTGCGGCTGATCGCGATCGCCCGGCTCTTCCTGGACAACGTGGCGCACATCCAGGGCTCGTGGCTGACCACCGGCAAGGACGTGGGCCAGCTGACGCTGCACTACGGGGCGGACGACCTCGGTTCGGTGATGCTGGAGGAGAACGTCGTCTCCTCGGCCGGCGCCAGGCACCGCTCCAACCGGCTGGAGCTGATCGACCTGATCCGCACCGCCGGCCGCGTCCCGGCGCAGCGCGCCACCACGTACGAGCACCTGGTGGTGCACGACGACCCGGCGAACGACCCGGTCGACGACCGCGTGGTCTCCCACCTGTCGTCGACGGCCATCGAGGGCGGCACCGCGCACCCGGAGCTGAAGCTGCTCGACGCCCGCTGACGGTGCGGCGCCGGGCCGCGGTGGCCCGGCGCGGTCCGGCGTGCGCTCAGCCGGCGTCGCCCCCGAGCAGCGGCAGCCCGCCGAGCAGGGAGGTGACCGGGGCGGTCAGGCCGCCGAGCAGGTCCTTGGCCGAGGCGCCGTCCGTCAGCGGCTGGGTGAGGGTCGTGGTGCCCACCGACGGGAAGTCGGCGATCTGGGTGCTCACCCCGTTGGTCAGCGGGTCCACGCCGGTGCCGCCCATCGGGTACAGCTGGAGGTCCAGCGGGCCGGCCAGGCCGTAGGTCAGCGCGGTGTCGGCACCGGCGAGCGCCGCGCCGATGTTGTCCGTCGCGGTGCTCGCGGAGGCGGCTCCGGCGCCGGCGACCACGGCGCCCGTGGCGGCGG
The DNA here is from genome assembly GCF_042731495.1 of Streptomyces sp. NPDC059853. Taxonomy (NCBI): domain Bacteria; kingdom Bacillati; phylum Actinomycetota; class Actinomycetes; order Kitasatosporales; family Streptomycetaceae; genus Streptomyces; species Streptomyces sp. NPDC059853. The sequence goes on along the minus strand of NZ_JBHWJL010000319.1, from coordinate 3,285 downwards.
CGGTGACGGCTGCGATCCGCAGCACGGGACGGGAGGGGCGGGAGTGGGAGCCCATGAATCCACCTGCTTGGGGTAGGAAGAAGGGATACGGAACCGGCAGGCCACGCTAGTGGGACACCGGCCCCCTCTTCATCCCGATCCGCCCCGAATCCCCCGTACGGTGTAAGCCGGGTCAACGGGACGCCGCGGAACGTCCCCCGGCGCGCTCAGGGGACGGACGGGCCGCTGATGTACGTGCCGTCCTCGTCGTAGGGCCAGGCGTTGGCCACACAGCCGTCAAGACCCTTGATCTGCTGCATCATCGCCGGGGCGAGCGCGCCCTCCTCGGGGCAGCCCTCGTGGCCGTGGCCGAGGCGGTGGCCCACCTCGTGGTTGATGATCAGCGCGCGGTACTCGGTCACCGGGCCCGGGAACTGGGGCGAGCCCTCCATCCAGCGCAGCAGATTGACCACCACCGTCTGGCCCACCTGGCAGTTGACCTCGCCGCCGGTGTCCAGGCCGTACTCGCCGCAGATGTCGTCGACCGTGCCGGGCGTGGCGACCTTCACGGTGAAGTCGACCGGGCCCTCCTCGGCCAGCTGGAAGGCGCTCACCCCGTCGGTGGTCCAGCCGCGCGGGTCGGCCAGGATCGTCTCGATCTCCTCGGCGGTCTCCACCGGGTCGAGGTCGATGCCGTCCTCGATCTGCACCATGTAGCGGCGCACGGTGCCCTCGCCGACCTGGTGACCGGTGGCGGGCGCGGTGCGGAAGGTGCCGGGGCCGGTCGGCGGGATGTCGATCGGCTCGGGTTCCGGATCCGGCTCGGGCTCGGGGTCCGGCTCGGGCTCGGGTTCCTGGGTGGGCGGTGGCGGCGCGGCGTCCGGCTCGCCGGCCCCGTCCCCGCCGCCCCCCAGCACCAGCCGGGCGCCCATCCCGAGCACGGTCAGCAGCACCAGGCCGGCGGCGGCGAACAGGGCGACCGCACGTCTGCGCCGCTGGAGCCGGCGGCGCCGCAGGACGGCGCGCCCCGCACGGCGGATGGTTCGGTCTACGGAAGGCATCGGCGTTGACGCTACAACACGATGATCATCCCGCCCGCCCCGGCGGACACCCGGGGGACCCTGCCCGCCACCGCGCGACGCGACCCGCGACAATGGGACGGTGACTCGTGCCACGTTGGACAAGCAGCCCCGTGACGTCGCCGCCATGTTCGACGCGGTGGCCGCGAAATACGACCTCACCAATGATGTGCTGGCGCTCGGCCAGAACCGCCGCTGGCGCAAGGCCGTCGCCCGCGCCGTCGACGCCCGTCCCGGCGAGCGGGTCCTGGACCTCGCGGCCGGCACCGGCACCTCCTCGCTGCCCTTCGCCGCCGCCGGGGCGTACACCGTGCCGTGCGACTTCAGCATCGGGATGCTGAACGAGGGCAAGCGGCGCGAGCCCTGGCTGCCGTTCACCGCGGGGGACGCCACCAGGCTGCCGTTCCGGAACGAGGTGTTCGACAAGGTGACCATCTCCTTCGGGCTGCGCAACGTCCAGGACACGGACGCCGCGCTGCGCGAGCTGCTGCGGGTCACCCGGCCGGGCGGCCGGGTGGTGGTGTGCGAATTCAGTCACCCCACCTGGGCGCCGTTCCGCACCCTTTACACGGAGTACCTGATGCGGGGGTTGCCTCCGGTGGCCGAAAAGGTCTCCTCCAGCCCCGAGGCGTACGTCTACCTCGCCGAGTCCATCCGCGCCTGGCCCGACCAGCCCGCCCTGGCCGCGCTGCTTCAGAAGGCCGGCTGGCGGCGGGTGGCCTGGCGCGACCTCACCGGTGGCATCGTGGCGCTGCACCGCGGCACCAAGCCGGCCGCCGGCTGAACCCGTCCCACCCGTCCCACCCGACCGCACCCTGATCCGCCCATAGACTCGTAGCCGCCGAACCGGACCGATGGGGAGAGCCGACCGTGGCCGACATCGATGCAAGCGCTTCCGAACACACCGCTGATGTGATCGTCGTCGGGGCCGGACCGGCCGGCTCCACGACCGCGTACCACCTCGCCCGCGCCGGGCTGGACGTCCTGCTGCTGGAGAAGACGGCCTTCCCCCGGGAGAAGGTCTGCGGCGACGGCCTGACCCCGCGCGCCACCAAGCAGCTCGTCGCCATGGGCATCGATGTCTCCGAGGAGGCCGGCTGGCTGCGCAACAAGGGCCTGCGCATCATCGGCGGCGGACACCGGCTGGAACTCCCCTGGCCCGAGCTGGCGGCCTTCCCCGACTACGGACTGGTGCGCCGCCGCGAGGACTTCGACGAACTGCTCGCCCGGCAGGCCGAGAAGGCCGGGGCCCAGCTCTTCGAGCGGTGCAACGTGACCGGGCCCGTCCAGGACGACCGCGCCGCCGGCCGCATCGTGGGGGTGACGGCCAGGCTGGGCGAGGAGAAACGGAACGTCACCTTCCGCGCCCCGGTGGTCGTCGCCGCCGACGGCAACTCCTCCCGGCTCTCCCTCGCCATGGGCCTGCACCGCGACGACAAGCGCCCCATGGGCGTGGCCGTGCGCACCTACTTCACCAGCCCCCGCCACGACGACGACTATCTGGAGGCCTGGCTGGAGCTGTGGGACCGGCGCGGCCCCGAGCCCCGGCTGCTGCCCGGCTACGGCTGGATCTTCGGCATGGGCGACGGCACCTCCAACGTCGGCCTCGGCATCCTCAACAGCTCCAGCGCCTTCCGCGAACTGGACTGGCGCGAGGTGCTCAAGGCGTGGTGCGCCTCGATGCCCGAGGAGTGGGGCTACACCCCCGAGAACATGTCGGGCCCGATCCGCGGCGCCGCGCTGCCCATGGCGTTCAACCGCAAGCCGCACTACTCGCGCGGGCTGATGCTGGTCGGCGACTCCGGCGGCCTGGTCAACCCGTTCAACGGCGAGGGCATCGCGTACGCCATGGAGTCGGGCCAGATCGCGGCCGAGGTGATCGTCCAGGCGATGGCGCGGCAGTCGCCCGCCCAGCGGGAGCTGACGCTGCGCGCGTACCCGAAGACGCTCCAGGAGACGTACGGCGGCTACTACACGCTCGGCCGGGCCTTCGTGAAGCTGATCGGCAACCCGCAGATCATGAAGATCGCCACCGAGCGCGGGCTCAGCCATCCGCTGCTGATGCGCTTCACGGTCAAGCTCATGGCGAACCTGACCGATCCGCGCGGCGGCGACGCCATGGACCGGCTGATCAACGGGCTCACCAAGATCACCCCGCGCGCGTAACGGCCGGACCGGCCGCCGGGCTTGACCCGTACTCCGGTGGCACACCGGGGGCACGCCCTGC
>NZ_JBHWJL010000318.1:0-5724 GCF_042731495.1 Streptomyces sp. NPDC059853 | reverse complement strand
GGCCCCACACCATGTCGCACGCCACCGCGATGACGGTGAAGACCAGCCCCAGCAGCAGCATCTGCGCCGCGACATGCCCCTGACCGCGGTCGACGAACTGCGGCAGCACCGCCGCGAAGAACACGATGGTCTTGGGGTTGGTCACGCCCACGGCGAACCCTTCCCAGAAGGTCCGCGAACCACCCTGCGCCGCACCCGTCCCGGCGATCGCCGCCTGCAACGACGCACGCTCCCGCCAGGCCTTGACGCCGAGGAACACCAAGTAGGCGGCACCGACCAGCTTGAGCGCGGTGAAGACCAGCACCGAGCGTTCCACCACCGCCCCGACCCCGAACGCCACGGCCACGATCAACGCGTAGGCGCCGAGCGTGTTCCCCACCACTGTGGTCAGCGCGGCGCGGCGGCCCAGGGCCAGCGCGCGGCCGATCACGAACAGCACGCTGGGGCCGGGAATCACGATCAGCATGAACGACAGGGCCGCGAAGGCCAGCAGACACCATGCGGCTCATGCAAGCACGGGCCGGACCGTCCTTCCAGCCGTCAGGAGCACCGAGTTCGGGCGCCGGAGGCCCCCGGGGCCGTCGCTCAGCCGCGCGGCTCCGCGTACCAGCGCCACGCGGTGAGCCGTTCCCGGCCGGGCAGGGTGCCCCGGCCGGTGGCCCACAGCAGGGTGGCCCAGGGGTCGGTGTCCTGCGGCGCGTCGGGGAACAGCCGGTGCAGGGTCCGGGCGCAGATCGCGGCCGGGGGCCGCCAGTCGACGCCGAGCCCGGCGGCCAGGTCGTGGGTGTGGACGACGGCCTCCACGATGCCGATCGCCGCCCAGCCCTCCGGGTCGGCGGTGCCCATCGGATGCCAGGCGCGGGTGGCCGGGTCGGCGGTGCGCACCATGGCCACCAGCAGCGCGCCGCTGGCCTCCAGCACCTGGAGCAGCCCGGCGGGACCGGCCGCGCGGTCGGCGCGGAGGGTCTGGACGGGGGCGCCGGGGCGGGCGGCGTCGGCGGCGAACGGGACGTAGCCGGTCAGCGGTGGGGCGGCCGGGCCGAGTTGGGTGGCGCAGGCGAAGAAGTCGTCGGCGAGGTGCTCGGCCGTCTCCCAGCAGTCCCACTCCAGGCCGCCGGCCGGGCGGTTCCAGGCATCGGCGGGCGCCTCGGCCAGGGCGCGGACCGCCAGTCGTACGATCTGTTCCAGGTCGTCGGCCGTGACGGGCCCGGCGGTCGGTGCGGATGCGGCGTTCATAGCTTCACCCTACTGGGGCGCGCGGCGCGGGGAACGCGCTGGGGAGAGCCGCCTTCCGCAGAGCATCGCGGGGCGTCACCATGGAGGGGGCAACGCGCACACCTGGGGGTATTCATGGGAAAGCATGCGAAGCCACAGCCCGACCTCGGCACGGGGAAGCCACCGGGTGGGAACCGGGACGAACAGATACCTCCGCCGCCACCGACCGGAAAACACCGGAAGCAGTGACCTGCGGGACCGGCCGGGGGGAGGACGGCGGAGCCGGCCGGCCCGGGATCACCGGGCGGGGGCTGGCTCCGCCAGCACCCGGCGCACTTCCCGCGCCGCGCGCTCGCCGGAGCGGACCGCGCCCTCCATGAAGCCCGACCACGCGTCCGCCGTCTCCGTACCCGCCCAGTGCAGCGGCCCCACCGGCCGGGCCAGCCACGGCCCGTACGCGCGCCAGGCACCGGGCGGTACGGCGGCGGTCGGGCCGCCCGCGCTGAACCGCTCGCCGCCCCACGCGTGATCGGTGTACGCGAGCGGCCGGGCTGCCCGCGGCCCGAACAGCGCCGCGAACGACCCGAGGGCGGCCCGGCGTCTGGCGTCGGCGGGCTGCCCGTCGAAGGCCCGGGCGTAGTCCCCGCCGATGAAGCCGAGCAGCACACCCGGGCCCGGCCCCGCCGGGGAGACATCGAAGGTGATGAACACCGGCCCGGTGTCCGCCAGCGCCTGCCCGGACCGTCCGGCGGCCCGCCAGAACGGCGTGTCGTACACGGCGTACGCCTTTCCGAGCACGCCCTGCGGCCAGCGCTGGGCGAGTTGGGCGTACGGCGCGGGCAGCGGGGGATCGAAGGCGATGGCGTTCCGCAGCGCGGGCGGCACGGCGATCACCACCCGCCGGGCGCGTACCGGTGCGGCGTCCTCCGCCCGGTGCAGGACGGCGCCCGCCGCGTCCCAGACGATCCGGGTGACCGGCGCGCCCAGCAGCACCCGGTCACCGAGACGTTCCGCGAGCCGCTCGGCCAGGGTGTGCGCCCCGTCGGCGAAGTGCTGTTGCTGCGCCCCGCCCGCCACGTCCAGCATCGGCCGCAGCCCGCCGCAGCCGCGCACATAGTGCAGGGCGTGCAGCAGCGAGACCTCGGCCGGTTCGCAGCCCCAGGTGGTGCGGGCGACGAGGCCGAGCATGGCGCGGGTGGTGCCGCCGGCCCGGACGCCCCGCAGCCAGGACTCCAGGGTGTGCGCGTCCAGCCGGGCGGCGCCGGGCGCACGCCAGGGCGCGCCGGGGGGAACGGTGCGCATGAGCCGTTCGAACTGCCGCATGACCCGGTCGAGATCGAGCAGCGCGGCGGGCGGCAGCCGGGGGATGGTCCCGGCGTAGCGGCGCAACCGGCCGCGCCGCAGCAGCACATGGTGGCCGCGGTCGTACGTCGGCACGGTGGTCGCGCCCAGTTCCCGGGCGAGGGAGGTGACATGCGGCTGGACGGGGCCGATGAAGGTGCCGCCCAGTTCGACGTTCACACCGCCGAGCCGGAGCCCGGCGAGCCGCCCGCCGACCCGCTCCCGCGCCTCGGCGACCCGTACGTGATGGCCCGCCGCCGTCAGCCGGTCGGCCGTCACCAGACCGGCCAGTCCCGCCCCGACGACGGCCACCTCGGTACCGGCGGTGACGCGCTCAGGTTCCATGCGGTCTCTATCCCGCCGGGCCGTCGAGCTGTCAAGGGGAGCGGTGGCATGTGGTGATGGCGTGTGCGGTAGTCAACTCCCGCGCACAGGACGAACAATATTTACTCAGTATGGTAACCGCCTGTTATGATCGATAGCTGGAACGCATGGCCCGCCGGCCCCCACCGACAGCGGCGAAGCCCGCCGCCCGTCCCTGGCCCGAGCCGGGAACCGGGCCGTCGTCCGGCCGCCTCCGGCCGTACCGCAGCACCGCCGTGACCCACGGCGGGGCGACGGCGCCCCCCTTCCCCCTCCGGACCGGGTCCCCCGTACACCCACGACGTCCCGGTCGGAAGGAAGCCGCGATGCTCCACAGCGCACACCCCACGAGGCCGGCCACCGCGCCGTCCCCGTCCCCGTCCCCGCCCGTGGTGACGGTGGTGATGGCCGTCTACAACGCCATGCCCTACCTCACCGAGGCACTGGAGTCCCTGGAACGCCAGACCATCGGCACCCACCGGATGGAGGTCATCGCCGTCGACGACGGCTCCACCGACGGCAGCGGAGCCGAACTCGACCGCTGGGCCGCCCGCTTCCCGCCGCTGCGCGTCATCCACCAGGAGAACTCCGGCGGCCCCAGCGGGCCGCGCAACCGCGCCATCGACGAGGCCAGGGGCCGCTACGTCTTCATCGCCGACGCCGACGACCTGCTCGGCGACGAGGCACTGGAACGCATGGTGGGCATGGCCGAGGAGAACAGCAGCGACGTCGTGCTCGGCCGGATGGCCGGCCTGGGCGGGCGCGAGGTGTCCGTCCTCGCCTTCAAACACGCCGCCCGCGCCGACCTCTACACCTCCAACGTCTACCGCTCCCTCAACCCGCAGAAGCTCTTCCGGCGCAGCCTCCTCAACGATCACGGAATCCGCTTCCCGGTCGACCTGTGGCTGGGCGAGGACCAGATGTTCTGCACCGAGGCCATGCTCGCCGCCCACGTCATATCCGTGGTCGGCGACTACGACTGCTACTACGCGCGGCGCCGCGAGGACGGCCAGCATCTGACCCTGCGCGACAGAAGCGCCTGGCAATCGGTGGAGCCCGTCAAGCGCGTGATGGACCTGATCGCCGAGCGCGTCACCGACACGGACAACCGCCGCCAACTGCTCGCCCGGCACTTCCGGCAGATCATGGGCAAGGTCCTGCTGCCCGTCGCGGCCTCCGAGAAATTCGCCGGTGCCTTCCGCGACGACACCTACCGCTACGTGCGCGAGGTGTGCGACACCTACTGGGAACCGGAGATGATCCCGCATCTCCCCGCCCTCACCTGGCTGCGGCTGTACTGCTTCCTCGAAGGCCGCTACACGCAGCTCGAAGTCCTCGCCCGGTTCGAGGAGCACAGCCAGGACCCCGAGATCGTCGAGAACGGCAGAGTCTTCCGCCCCTACCCCTTCTTCCGCGACCCGGCCGCCGGTCTCCCCGACGAGCTGTTCGAGATGACCGACCGGCTCAAGGCCCGGCACGCCGTCACCGGCGCGCGCTGGGACGGCGACACCCTGACCGTCAGCGGTCACGCCCGCATCGACGCCGTCTCCACCCGCGACGTCCGCACCCGCCTGCTGCTGCGCAGCCGGGACGGCGCCCGCACCCACGAGATCCCCACCCGGCACACCCCGACCCCCGAACTGACCCGGGAACACGGCAAGGACGGCCGCTACGACTTCGGACTGGCCGGCTGGGAGGCCACCGTCGACCCCGACACGGCGGCCGACGGCGGGCCACTGGGCCACGGCGTGTGGGACCTGTGGGCGCGCGTCGACATCCAGGGCATCCGGCGCGAGGTACGGCTGACCGCCCCCGCCGCCCCCGACGAGGACGGCTGGGCGATACCCGGCGGCCGGATCCGGGCCACCGGCGGCGACTCCGTCGTCCCGTACCGCACCAAGGGCGGCAAGTTCGCCCTCGACATCGGCGGCGGGCTGCGACCGCTCACCGCACAGGGCCTGGCCACCGGGGCGCGCTGGGACGGGGAGGCCCTGCGCGTGACCGGAGCCGGCTGGATCGACAGCGTGCCGCGCGAGGAGGTGACGGCCCAGCTCCTTCTGCGCTGCCGCCAGTCCCGGCTCCAGGTGACGGTGCCCACCCGCCCCGCCGAGGTCCCGCGCGACGCGCTGGACGCCCTGCCCGCGCACGGTGTGCCCGCCGACCTCGGCTTCACGGCCGACATCGACCCGCTGACCGCCGACCACGGCAGCCCGCTGCCGCCCGGCGTCTGGGATCTGCACCTGCGGCTCACCGCCCCCGGCGTCACCCGCGAGGTGCGGCTGCGCGCCGTCGGCGAGCCCACCGGCCCGCTGTGGCGGGTGCGGCCCCTCACCGGCCCCGCCGGCCCGGCCCGCCTGATCACCCCGTACCCGACGCGGACCGGCTACCTGGCGCTCGACTCCGGCGGGGTCTACTTCACCCCCGAGAACCAGCTGCTGCTGGCCGGCGCGGACCGCGCCCCCGACAACCGCAGGGAACTGGTCGTCAGCGGCCGGGTCGGCGTGTACGGAACCGCGCCCGGCGACCTGCGGCTGCGGCTGACGGTCGGCGACGACGCGCCCCGGCTGCTGCCCGTCCCCCTCGGCCCGCCGGGCCCGGCGGACCCGCTGCCCGCGGTGCCCGGCCCGGAACGCAACGTGGAGGAGTGGCCGGCGTTCTCCGTCCGCGTCCCGGTGCCCGGCGGGGGCGCCTTCCGCCGCCCCGCGATCACCGTCCGGCTCGAACTCCCGGTGGGCGAGGAGGTCTTCGCCTCCCGGCCGCTCACCGTGCGCTGAACGGCCCCGGGCGCCGGGCACGGCACGCGGC
>NZ_JBHWJL010000317.1:0-5768 GCF_042731495.1 Streptomyces sp. NPDC059853 | reverse complement strand
CAGCCCGGACCCACCGCCCGGCACCCCGTCCGCGGGGTGCGCTCCACGTGCCGGGCCGGCCGCGCGCGGCCGCCGGTTCAGCCGGGCCGGCCGGACGTCGTACCGGCCCCGTCCTCGGTGGTGACGCCCTGCCGCGCCGCCCTCTCCCGGGCGTCGGCCCACCAGGCCCGGACGGTGGGCACCAGCGAGGCCAGGAAGGCGGCCACGGTGGCGACCCAGACCCAGGACGGGACCGCGGCGCTCTGCTCGGCGCGCCACTGCAGCCAGCACAACGGCAGCAGGGCGACGCCGAGGAGGAGGTTGGTCATCAGCAGCGCTGCGGCCATCCGGCGGGCCGAAGCCGCCGTGGCCGGACGGCCGTTCATGGTGGCGGCGGCCCTCGCCCACCGGTCGGCCGACGCCGGCATCGCGTCCAGCGGCGTGGCGCGCGTCAGCGTGAACGCGCAGCCCGCCGTGAGCGCGGTCGTCCCGGCGTAGAGGAACACCGGAAGGAACGCCATGCCCACGCCCTTGTCGGTCCACGCGTCCACCCCACCGGGGCCGATGTGCTGCGGTATCCGGTCGGGCAGCTCGGGATAGCGCAGCAGCCCCCACACCGTCATCGCGCCGAGCAGCAGCAGGCCCGGCAGCAGCCACCCCCATGGTCCTCTTCCCGGCCGCTCCCCCGTACCGGTCATCATGTGCGTTCCCTCCCGGTGTCGTCTCCCCGTCCGTCGTTCCACTGTAGTGCCGGTGCGCCGGGCCACCCCGGACGGGCGGCGGCTCCCGCCACCACCGGCCTTGTCGACCCCGCGCGCGTGTGACGGGGCGAGTGGTGCGGGCCGCTCGCCGGGACGGTGGCGCAGAATGTCGGGAACCTACCCACCCGCTCCGTACCAGGGGCATCGCCGGCCACCACCGGCCGCGCGCGGAAGAAGGAGAAGCCGGCATGGCGATTCAGCGGATGGACAACGTCGGCATCGTCGTCGACGACCTGGACGCGGCCATCGCGTTCTTCGTGGAACTCGGCATGGAACTGGAGGGCAGGGCGGAGGTCGGGGGCCCCTTCGCCGACCAGTGCACCGGTCTCGACGGCGTCCGCTGCGACATCGCGATGCTCCGCACCCCGGACGGTCACAGCCGGCTCGAACTGGCGAAGTACCGCAGCCCCGCGGCGATCAGCGGCGGGCCGCGCGACAGGCCGCACAACGTCCTGGGCACGCACCGCGTCATGTTCGCCGTCGACGACATCGAGGACACCGTCGCCCGGCTGCGCACCCACGGCGCCGACCTCGTCGGCACGCTGGCACAGTACGAGGACAGCTACCGGCTCTGCTATGTCCGCGGCCCCGAGGGCATCATCGTCGGGCTGGCCCAGCAGCTCGGCTGACGGAGAGCCGGGGGCCGGTGCGCCCCGACCCTGTGGCCGGTCCGGGGCACGGCGGCTTAACCACCGCTTAAGCGCGGCTGAGCCGAGACTGATCTTCCGCCGTTCCGCCGGCCGTCACGAGCCCCGGCATCGCCCGCCCGCACCCCCGCTCACCTGCGACGCGTCCCACGGGCCGGGGCCGGGCCCGGCGGCGGCAACCGGTCATGCTCCGTTGACAGGTCATCAGCACCCCTCCTACCTTCGCGAACGCCGGACCCACCCGTCCGGCCCTGCCCGTCTTCCCCCCACGCACCTGAGGTAGCAGATGAGCAAGCATCGCGTGAACCGGCGACGACGCCGGATCGCCCTGGCCACCGCGGCGGCCGCGACGGCGGCGGCCGTCACCGGAGCCCTGGTCATACCGTCCGCCACCGCCGCGGAGATCCCGGTCGGCAGCGGCAGTTACTCCGACACCCGTCCGGCCGGCGCCCAGGGCCCCACCGACAACATGGGCACCCCGGTCCTGCCGCAGGTCACCGACACGGTCGCCGGAGAACCGGTCCCCACCAACGAGTGGTGGTCCTCGCTCGTCTTCAAGCGCTACCCCGACAACCCGTACTCCCAGCCGATGTACGGGCATCCCCTCACCTACCAGGCCGTCGCCGAGGGCCTCCAGGTGGGCCACCCCACGGCCCACACGATCGTCGGCGAGGGACGGCAGTACGAGTTCGCGCACACCGCCGACCTCACCCTGAGTGTCACCGGCCTCGACGCGCCCGATGTCCGCGCGGACGGCTGGTCCGACTGGACCGTCACCCCGTACTGGGGCGACGGCGACCGCGAGCTGCGCGCCACCATCGGGCACGGTCTGCCGTACGTGTACGCGGAGGCGGGCGGCGGCGACGCCGAGATCATCACCAACGGCACCCCCGAGGTGTTCGCCGACGACGGCAACGTTCTCGGGGTGACGGTCGCCGGCAACCACTACGCGCTGTTCGCGCCCAGCGGCAGCGACTGGAACGTCTCCGGCACCTCGGTGACCGCCGCGCTCGGCGGCAACGACTACTACTCGGTCGCCCTGCTGCCCGAGCAGGACGCCCTGGACACCTACGCCCAGTACGCCTTCAGCTTCGTCACCGGCTCCGAGGTGTCGTGGGACTACGACACGGCCGCCGGCGAGGTCAACGCCACCTACACCCTGGAGACCGAGGCCCGCGAGGGCACGGAGACCGGCACCCTCCAGGCCCTCTACCGCCACCAGTGGCTGCACACCGACGACGCGCTGCTCGACCACGAGTACGTCTCGCCGCGCGGCACGATGAAGGTCCGCGAGGGCACCTCGTTCACCACCACGCAGACCGTCCCCGGGGTGCTGCCGGTGCTGCCGGAGAGCGACGCGGTCGACGCCGACCGGCTCGCCGGGTACATCGCCGACGTGCTCGGCTCGGAGGACCCGTTCGAGGGCGCCACCGACACCTACTGGACCGGCAAGCAGCTCGGCAAGCTCGCCCAGCTCACCACCATCGCCGACCAGGCCGGTGACGACGCCTCCCGGGACCGGTTGCTGACGCTGATCAAGGACCGGCTGGAGGAGTGGTTCACCGTCGGCGGTGCGGCCGAGTTCTCCTACGACTCCGACTGGTCCACGCTCACCGGCTACCCGGCCTCCTACGGCAGCGACACCGAGCTGAACGACCACCACTTCCACTACAGCTACTTCGTGATGGCCGCCGCGGTCGTCGCGCAGTTCGACCCCGCCTGGGCCGAGCGGTCCGCGTGGGGCGGCATGGTCCACGAGCTGATCCGGGACACCGCCAACCCGGCCCGGGACGACGACCGTTACCCCTTCCTGCGGGGCTTCGACCCGTACGCGGGGCACAGCTGGGCCGCCGGTCACCAGGGCTTCGCCGCCGGCAACAACCAGGAGTCGTCCTCGGAGTCCATCAACCTCAGCGTGGGCCTCATCCTGTGGGGCTCGGCGACCGGCGACGACGAACTGCGCGACCTGGGTGTCTTCCTGCTGACCACCGAGGCCGAGTCGATCCGCCAGTACTGGTTCGACGCGGACCAGGAGGTGTACCCCGAGGACTACACGCACCCGATCGTCGGCATGGTCTGGGGCTCCGGCGCCGCCTACTCCACCTGGTGGACCGCCAACCCGGAGGAGATCCACGGCATCAACGTGCTGCCGGTCACCGGTGGTTCGCTGCACCTGGCGGCCGACCCGGAGGCCGTCGAGCGGAACCTGGCGCATCTGGTCGAGCAGAACGGCGGCCCGTTCGAGGAGTGGCGTGACCTGCTGTGGCAGTTCCAGGCCCTCGCCGACCCGGAGACCGCCAAATCCTCCTACGACGCGGACGGCGACGCGTACGAGCCGGAGGCCGGCGCCACCCGGGCCCACACCTATCACTGGATCACCACCCTGGCCGCGGTCGGTACGCCCCGCCTGGACGTGACGGCGGACACGCCGACCGCCGCGGTGTTCGAGAAGGACGGGGTGCGTACCTACACGGCGCACAACTACGCCGACGCCGAGCGGACGGTGACCTTCTCCGACGGCACCACGCTCACCGTGCCGGCCGGTTCGTCCGCCACCTCCAACGGCTGACGCGCTCCCGCCTCCGGCCCCCGCCGGCCGGTCCCGCATCCGGGGCCGGCCGGCGGCCTGCCGCGGGCAGGGCGTCGGGCAGGCGCAGTCCGTCACCGCCCCGGTGCCCGAGCCCGGCCACCACCCGCTGGCCGAGCTGTTCCCCTGGGTGCTGGAACGGCTCGACCAGCCGCTGACCGTCGCGGACCCGGCCCGCCGGGTGAACCTGAGCACCCGCCGGCTGGGCCGCCACGTCCACGCGGTCACCGGCACCACCCCGTCGCGCCGGCTGCTGGTCCAGCGCGTCCGGCACGCCCAGCCGCTGCCGGAGACCACCGGCGACAGCGTCGACTCCATCGCGGTGGCCGGGCCCGGGGTCAGGGCAGGTAGGCGAACGTGGTGGGGTCCGGGCCGCCGCGGCCCCGCGGGCCCCGGTCGAGCCCGTCGATCGCCGCCATGTCCTGCGGGGACAGGTCGAAGTCGAAGATGCGGGCGTTCTCCTCCATCCGGGCCCGGCTGGAGGACTTGGGGAAGACGACGTCCCCGCGCTGGATGTGCCAGCGCAGGATGACCTGGGCGGGCGACCGTCCGGTGCGCTCGGCGATACCCGCGATGACCTCGTCCCCGAGGACGGCGCCCTGGCCGAGCGGCCCCCAGGCCTCGACGGCGATGCCGTGGGAGAGGGAGGCGGCGCGGGCCCGCTCGTTGGGGAAGTAGGGGTGCACCTCGATCTGGTTGACGGCCGGGATGACCCCGGTCTCGCCGATGATCCGGTCCAGGTGCTCCGGCTCGAAGTTGGAGACACCCGCCGTGCGCAGCGCCCCCTCCTCGACGAGTCCGGCGACGGCCTGCCAGGTGGACACGTAGTCGCCGTCGTACAGGGTGGGCAGCGGCCAGTGGATGAGGAACAGGTCGAGCCGGTCCACGCCCAGCCTGGCCAGCGACTCGGCGAAGGTGCGCCGCACGTCGCCCGGCCGGTGGTTGCCGTTGTCGAGCTTGCTGGTGAGGTACAGCTCGTCGCGCGGCAGTCCGCTCGCCGCGACGGCGCGGCCGACCTCGGCCTCGTTCCCGTACATCTGGGCGGTGTCGATGTGCCGGTACCCGACCTCCAGGGCCGTGCTGACGATCGCCTGGGTGTCCTGCGGCGGCACCAGATAGGTGCCGAAGCCGAGCTGGGGGATGGAGGTGCCGTCGTTCAGACCGATCGTCGCTGTCATGCCTCCGACCGTAGAGCCGGGCACCGTGCGGGGTGGGCACGCCGGGCCCCTGCCGCCCGGCGTGTGCCCCGGGGCTCCCCCGAAGGGCGGAACGCGCCGCCGGGCCCGCGGGTCAGGAGCCGCCGGTCTTCCGGTCGGCGATGTCCTGCAGCCGGGGCAGGATCCCGTGGATGGCGTCGTCGTCGGGTTCCTCGCCGATCCAGCCGGTGACCTCCCGGCGGGTGACCACGATCGTGGAACGCTGGATGTCGTCCGCCGTCCACACCTCCACGCGGGGTGCTTCCTTGGTGTCGATGTACAGCACGGGGTCATCGGCCGGCGAATCGAGCAGCGTCCGCACGTGGAACGCGGTGATGGCGGGGGCGGGGGCGGGTTCCATGGCGACCTCCTGGTGTGCGGCGGACCGGGGTAGTACTTCTGCTCTCTCCCGGCGCGTTCACACCCCCGGGCGGGCGCGCCACCGGATCCGGTGCCCGCGCCCGGCCCGGCGGGCAGCCGCGGGTCCACTCCCCCGTGACCGTCCTGACCTGCGGCTGCGTTAGACTTCTGGCTCGCAGTCGACACCGGGACGTGGCGCAGCTTGGTAGCGCACTTGACTGGGGGTCAAGGGGTCGCA
>NZ_JBHWJL010000316.1:0-5775 GCF_042731495.1 Streptomyces sp. NPDC059853 | reverse complement strand
TCCTTGCCTTCGCTCACCAGCTCGCTGGTCAGGTGCTCCCCCGCCTTGAGGGCGTTGGAGGAGTAACCGCCGGCCAGGCCGCGGTCGCTGGTGATCAGCAGCAGCGCGGCCCGCCGCGGGCGCTCCACCTCGGTCGTCAGCGGGTGCTTGACGTCCGAGCTGTGCGCCACGGCGGTGACCGCGTTGGTCAGCTCGTCGGCGTACGGCGCGGACGCCGCCACCTTGCGCTGCGCCTTGACGATGCGCGAGGCGGCGATCATCTCCATCGCCCGGGTGATCTTCTTCGTGGCGGTGACGGACTTGATCCGGCGCTTGAGGACACGAATCTGAGCGCCCATGATCAGCCCTCGCCCAGCAGCTTGCCGCCCGAGGTCTCGAACTGCTGCTTGAAGGAGGTGACCGCGCCGGCGATCGCCTGCAGCGTGTCGTCCGACATCTTGGCGCCCTCGCGGATGGAGGTCAGCAGGTCCTTCTTCTCGCGGCCGAGCCAGTCCAGCAGCTCGCGCTCGAAGCGGCGGATGTCCTCGACCGGGATGTCGTCCATCAGACCGTTGGTGCCGGCCCAGATGGAGACGACCTGGTGTTCGGTGGGGTACGGGTTGTACTGGTCCTGCTTGATCAGCTCGACCATGCGCTTGCCCCGCTCCAGAGCGGCCTTGGAGGCCGTGTCCAGGTCGGAACCGAAGGCGGCGAACGCCTCCAGCTCGCGGTACTGCGCGAGGTCGACCCGGAGCGAACCGGTGACCTGGCGGATCGCCTTGTGCTGGGCGGAACCACCGACACGGGAGACGGAGATACCGACGTTCAGCGCCGGGCGCTGGCCCGCGTTGAACAGGTCGGACTCCAGGAAGCACTGGCCGTCGGTGATGGAGATGACGTTGGTCGGGATGAACGCCGACACGTCGTTCGCCTTGGTCTCCACGATCGGCAGACCGGTCATGGAGCCGGCGCCCATCTCGTCCGACAGCTTCGCGCAGCGCTCCAGCAGCCGGGAGTGCAGGTAGAAGACGTCACCGGGGTACGCCTCGCGGCCCGGCGGGCGGCGCAGCAGCAGCGACACGGCGCGGTAGGCGTCCGCCTGCTTCGACAGGTCGTCGAAGACGATCAGGACGTGCTTGCCCTCGTACATCCAGTGCTGGCCGATGGCCGAGCCGGTGTAGGGGGCGATGTACTTGAAGCCGGCCGGGTCGGACGCGGGGGCGGCGACGATCGTCGTGTACTCCAGCGCGCCGGCCTCCTCCAGGGCGCCGCGCACGGACGCGATGGTGGAGCCCTTCTGGCCGATGGCGACGTAGATGCAGCGGACCTGCTTCTTCGGGTCGCCCGAGCGCCAGTTGTCGCGCTGGTTGATGATCGTGTCGACCGCGAGGGCGGTCTTGCCGGTCTGCCGGTCACCGATGATCAGCTGGCGCTGGCCGCGGCCGATCGGCGTCATGGTGTCCACGGCCTTGTAGCCGGTCTCCATGGGCTCGTGCACCGACTTGCGCTGCATGACGTCGGGCGCGCGCAGCTCCAGGGCGCGGCGGCCCGAGGTCTCGATCTCGCCGAGGCCGTCGATCGGGTTGCCCAGCGGGTCGACGACCCGGCCCAGGTAGCCCTCGCCGACCGCGACCGAGAGCACCTCGCCGGTGCGGCGCACCGGCTGGCCCTCCTCGATGCCGCTGAACTCGCCCAGGACGACCGCGCCGATCTCGCGCTCCTCCAGGTTGAGGGCGAGGCCGAGGGTGCCGTCCTCGAACTTCAGCAGCTCGTTCGCCATGGCCGAGGGCAGCCCCTCGACTCGCGCGATGCCGTCACCGGCAACGCTGACCGTCCCGACCTCTTCCTGCGAGGCCGCGTCCGGGGTGTACGACTGGACGAAATCCTCCAGTGCGCTCCGGATCTCATCCGGCCGGATCGTGAGCTCCGCCATCTGGGTTCCCTGCTCTCCTTGTTGGGCCCGTAAGTTCGTGCGCTACGGCCCAACTCGGGCCGCTCGTCGTGCTTCTTGAGTTGGTGGTGCGGCGGGCGGTCGCGCCCGCCGCGTCAGCCGGCCAGCCGGCGGGTGACCTCGTCCAGCCGGTCGGCGACGGTGCCGTGGATGACCTCGTCCCCGATGCGGACCGAGATCCCGCCGAGGACGGCCGGGTCGACGTCGAGGTTCAGCTGGACCTGGCGCCCGTAGAGCTTCGCCAGGGCCCGGCCGAGCCGGTCGCGCTGCGCGTCGCTCAGGGGGACGGCCGAGGTGACCACCGCGACCGACCGGTCACGGCGGGCAGCCGCCAGGGCGGACAGCGCCTCGATCCCCTGATCCAGGCTACGTCCCCGCGGATGTTCCACGAGGCGGACGATCAGCCGCTCGGTGATCCGGTCGGCCCGGCCGCCCAGCAGCCGGCGCACCAGCTCCTTCTTGGCCGTGGTGGACCGCTCGTCCTTGGTGGTGAGGGCGGACCGCAGGGCCGGGGTGGCGGACAGGATCCGGCCGAACCGGAACAGCTCGTCCTCCACCGCCTCCAGGGTGCCCGCCCGGTCGGCCGCGATGAGGTCGGCGGTGTCCGCCAGCTCCTCCACCGCGTCCACCAGGTCCCGGGAGGAGGACCAGCGGGAGCGGACCAGTCCGGAGACCAGGTCGACGGCGGGGCCGCCGACCTGTCCGCCGAGCAGCCGGCCCACCAGGTCCGCCTTGCCCTCGCCCGGCTGAGCCGGGTCGGTGAGGACCCGGCGCAGCGAGACCTCGCGGTTCAGCAGCACGGTGACGGCGGCCAGGTCATCGGCCAGGGCGGCGGGATCGGTGGCCGTACTGTCGCACAGCACGTTCAGCCGTTCCCGGCCGCCCTCCAGGGCCTCCCGGCTGGCGCCGATCACCGTGCCGCCCCGGCGGCGTCACCGGAGGGAGCCGCGGCGGCCTTCTCCTCCAGCTCGGCCAGGAAGCGGTCGATGGTACGGCTCTGGCGGGCGTGGTCCTCAAGAGCCTCGCCGACCAGGCGGCCGGCCAGTTCGGTGGCCAGCCGGCCGACGTCCTGGCGCAGCAGCTCCGCGGCCTGCTTGCGGTCCGCCTCGATCTGGGCGTGGCCGGCGGCGATGATCTCCTCGCGCTGGCGCTGACCCTCCTCGCGCATCTCGGCGATGAGCGCGGCGCCCTGCTCCTTGGCCTCCTGGCGCAGCCGGGCGGCGTCGTGACGGGCCTCGGCCAGCTGCTCCTTGTAGCTCTCCAGGGTCTGACGGGCTTCGGCCTGGGTGGCCTCCGCCTTCTCCATGCCACCTTCGATCGCCTCGCGGCGCTCCTCCAGCACCTTGTTGATGGAGGGGAGGAGCTTCTTGTAGAAGACGAAGAAGATGATGCCGAAGCACAACAGTCCGATGAAGACCTCGGGCCACACCGGCAGCAAGGGGCTCTGGGGCCCCTCGGCAGCCATGTTGATCATGATTGTGGACCTCTCGTCGGTAAGGGCTTCGATGGGACGCTCAGCTGAGGGCGAACGCCAGCACGAAGCCCATCAGCGCCAGCGCCTCGATGACGGCGAAGCCCAGCAGCATGTTCTGCCGGATGAGGCCGGCGGCCTCGGGCTGGCGGGCGATCGCCTGGACACCGTTACCGAAAACGATACCGACGCCGACACCGGGGCCGATCGCCGCGATACCGAAACCGATGGTGTTGATGTTGCCGTTGACGGCGGCGAGGGTGTCGAAAGCTGCGGACATGTCCGTTGGTTCCTTCTCTGTGGTGGGCCGGCGGAGGTGTGTCCACCGGTTGTCATGCGGTCGGTGAGGGTCTGCGTGCTCTCAGTGCGCTTCTTCGAGCGCCTGGGAGAGGTAGGTGGCGGTCAGCACGACGAACACGTAGGCCTGGAGGGCCTGGATGAACATCTCGAAGACCGTGAGCACCAGCGCCAGGGCGAACGACGTGATCGAGTAGAACGTGCCGACCACGGTGCCCAGCGTGTACCAGGTGCCGATGATGAACAGCAGCAGCAGCAGATGGCCGGCGAACATGTTGGCGAAGAGCCGGACCGCCATCGTGAAGGGCCGCAGGAAGACGTTGGAGATGAACTCGATGGGCGTGAGGATCACGTAGATCCCCTTCGGCAGCCCACTGGGCACACACAGATTGCGCAGGCCACCGACGAAGCCGTTGGTCTTGAAGGTGACCGTCATGTAGGTGACCCACACCACGACGGCGAGACCGGCCGGGAAGGCGATGGCCGAGGTCACCGGGAACTGCGCCAGCGGGACGACGGCCCACAGGTTCATGACCCAGACGAAGAAGAACAGCGAGACCAGCAAGGGGACGTACGGCTCGCCCTTCTTGCCCATGATCTCGCGGGCGACGCCCTTGCGGACGAAGTCGTACCCGGCCTCCGCCACCATCTGGAGCTTGCCCGGGACCACCTTCGGCCGGGCGAAGGCGGCCCAGAAGAAGCTGAGGATCGCCACCGTGCCGAGGAGGGCCAGCAGCATGGCCTTGTTGAACTCGATCGGCCCGACGTTGAAGATCGGTTCGAAGATGAACGACCACACGGACGGAGCGGGGAAGCCGCATTCCTGGAAAAGGTGACAGTCGGTCTCGAAGGCGAGCACCTGGTCATTCATCACCGTGAGCTCCTTCGGCGTGACGCATGGATACGGCAACCTCGGTGTGTCGGCGTGGCCGCAGGCCACAGGACGGCACTGGACTGGGTGGGGCGGGAGAGAGACCGGTCCGTGCGGAGTCCGCGCGGCCCGGCGGGAGTCAGGGCGAAGCGCCCGGCTGTCCCGCACAGCCGGCACACCGCGATCCACTCAGCTCTCGGCGAGGGACGATAGCAGTCCGCGGTGACCGTCCGTAGGCCGCCCCCTGTTCGGCGGGACCGCCGCACAGCGACCGAGATCACATCGGACCGCCGGAGGACGCCGTGGAGGATTCGGGGACCACGTAAGGGATCTTCAGGCGCAGATGGGCCCGCACCTGACCGGCCAGCCAGACGGCCGTTCCGACCATCACTCCTATGGCGAACGCACGCCCGTGCAGGAAGGACGCGTCGCGCAGCAGTATGAGCACGACGAACAGCACACCCATCTGCGTGGTGTATATCACCATGGCGGCGCCGAAGAACAACTCGGGCCAGCGATGATTGACATAACCGAGAGCTATCAGGCCGAGTGCGAAGAACCCCCCGGCGATGAGGACTCCCAGGGCGACGCTGAGCGCGCCCTCCGTCCCGGCGAGCAAGGCTCCCGCCGCGGTGGCCACGACTCCGGCCACGGCAGTGGGGACCGCGGCGCCTCGGAGTATCCGGGCGTCGTTGGACTGCATGGGAACTGATCTCCCGCGGGGCTTCGGACGACTGTCGTCATTGACGAGTGAGCGTGCGTCCCGGTCCCGGGCAGCTGGTGCACCGGGCCGAGTTCTCGTGAACGCTATCACAAACTTTTTGATGAGGTCTTTACTCAGTTCGCGTGTAAGAACTCACACGGAAGAGGCAACTTGCCGTCCGCCGCTTGACAGCGGCGGACGCCCTCGTCACCGGCGGTTGTCGATCCTGCGGCGCAGCGCGAACCGCTGCCGCTCCCCCACCGCCGTGGCCCCGTTCAGCCCGCGCACCCGGGTCGCCGTGGCCACCGCGGAGGCGTCCTGCGCCCCGCCGGCCTCCGGCACGGCACCGGGCTCCCCCGGCGCCGGCGCGTCCGTCCGCCCGTCCGTGGCGGCCCCCGCCGTGGGGGGGGGGGGGGGGGGGGCCGGGGCCGCCCCGGGGCCGGCGGGGCCCGCGCCCCCCGCCCCCCCCCCCCCCCCCCCGGCCACCCCCCACCCCGCCCGCC
>NZ_JBHWJL010000315.1:0-5790 GCF_042731495.1 Streptomyces sp. NPDC059853 | reverse complement strand
TGGGTGGCGGCGTTGAGCAGCGACTCCAGCGGTCCGCGGCGGAAGAACCGGGACCAGACCGCGGCGAACACGGTCGCCCCCAGCATGAACATCAGCACGGGCATCCACGACTCCTGGCCGCTTTCACCCGCCGGCCCGCCCATCACGGACTGCGCGACGAAGTGGCCGACGTAGGCCGTCAGGGACATGGCGCCCACGGCGATGACCGGCTCCGACAGGCGGCGCAGCAGCGGCAGACGGTCCATCAGCACCGTCACGGATACGAGCACGAGGATCGCGACGCCCACGCTGCCGATGATGTCGAACGTGGTGCCGCTGTGCGGCCCGGCGGACAGCAGCTCCGAGGCCGCCCCCTGAGGCTCGAAGGATCCGCTGCCGAAAGACGCCGGATCGGAGCCGGCGAACGACTTCCCGCCCTCCGCCATGCTCCGCAACGCGTCCTTGCCTGCCAGCAGCAGGGACATGCCGTACGCGGCCGCCGTGAGAGCGGCGCCGAGCGCGGCCAGGCGCCACTGGACGGCGGGAGCGGCCAGGTCCAGGCGGGCCAGCGCCATACCGGCGATCACGAACGGCATCCAGGTGATCGCCGGGTAGAAGCCGGTGAGCAGCAGATCCAGCAGCCCGACATCGCTGAGCGCCTTGAGCGGGTCGTAGGCGTTGACGGTCTGCTGGACGGACTCGCTCAGCAGCGACCTCAGGACGAACGCCAGCTGCGGCGCGAGAAGGGCGAGCCCGCCCGCGATCACCGCGAGCGTCCCGGCGCGCAGCCGCACCAGGGGCAGGGCGAGAAGGAAGTAGACGCCGTAGAAGGCGAGGATGATCACGCCCCCGTACTCGATCGCCAGGGCGGTGCCCAGCGCCAGCAGGACCACGGCGCGGATCGCGATCCGCGCCTTCGCCTGCCGGCCCGCCAGACCGGTCTTCGGCTCCCTGTGGCCCGCGATCAGCATCAGCGAAAACCCGGCGAGGGTCGCGAACAGGACCGACGAGTGGCCGTCGGCCAGGTACCGCACCCAGCTGCCGACGCCGTCCGTGGCCGACAGAGGGGGCCCGATGTGGACGATGTACATGCCGAACACCGCCAGCGCGCGGGCCACGTCCAACCCCACCAGGCGCCCCGGCGACACACCGGTCGCGGCGGGCTCGGGTGAGGCCGGGGGCTGCGGAGGGGAGTGCTCCGCGGGAACTGCTGTCGGGTACGGCGGCTGCGTAGAGGTCATGGGGACAAACCTCGTGGTGGGTCCGGGAGGCGGACCATCCGGCAGCCTTCGGTGACCACCCCGCAGAAGGGCCGGAGCGCTCCCCCCGAGCGGCTGGAACGGGTCTGCCGGGTGGCGGGCGTCCCTCCGCGATCGCGCCGTCGCGCGCCGACGCGGCCGTACGCTCGGCAGCGAACGATCTCCGTACGGGAGCCGGGGTGCCCTCCGCCGCGTACGGGTCGCCGAGAACCGAGACAAGGCAGACGAGCGTGAGGCGGAACGCCGTGATCCGGGTAGTGGTGGTGGACGACGAGGCCCTGGTGCGATCCGGCTTCCGGATGATCCTGAACGCGTCCGACGGCATCCGGGTCGTGGCCACCGCGGACGGGGCGCAGGCGGCTGACGTGATCCGCCGCGAGGCGCCGGACGTCGTGCTCCTCGACATCCGTATGCCGGACGTGGACGGCCTGACCCTCCTGCGGCAGATCCGGGCCTTGCCCGCACCACCGCACGTGGCCATGCTCACCACGTTCGACACCGATGAGTACGTCCTGACCGCCCTGCGCTCGGGGGCCGCCGGCTTCCTCCTGAAGGACACCGAGCCCGAACAGCTCGTCCAGCTGGTGCACACCCTGGCCGCCGGTGGGGTGGTGATGTCCCCGAAAGCCTCACGGGCCCTGCTGCGCGGCCACCCGGGGGCAGGAGCGCCGCAGGACGCGGACGTGGCGCGCGTGGGCCTGCTCAGCGACCGGGAACGCGAAGTCCTCGTCCTGATCGCGAAGGGGCTGTCCAACGCCGACATCGGTACCCGTATCCATCTGAGCGCGGGCACCGTCAAGGACCACGTCAGCTCGATCCTGACCAAGCTGCGGGTCTCCAGCCGCGTCCAGGCGGCACTGCTCGCCGAGCGGGCCGGACTGCTCGGCAGGAACGGCGACGACGCGCCCCGGGACAACGGGCGATGAGCACCGGCCGGACGCTGTGGCGGCGGGTGCCGCCGTGGGCCGCCGACGCCGGCCTCGTCGTGCTCGCCCTGCTCGACGCCTGGATCAACCTCTTCGACGAGGGAGTACCCCTCGTGTGGGCCTGCGTCGCCATCGGCAGCGCAGGGCTGTTCCTGCGAAGGCGCTTCCCGCTCACCGTCTTCCTGCTGACGCTGCCCATGACCGTCTTCATGGAGGTAGCGGTTGCGCCGATCGCCGCCCTGTACACGCTGGCCACGCGCACCCGCGACCGCCGTCTGCTGGCCGGCTGCACCCTGCTGCACGCGGCGGCCGGCACGCTGGCCTGGCCGCTCTCCCACACGTTCACCGCCGACCGGGCCTGGACGCTCATCCAGTTCGTGTACACACTCGCCACAGCGATCGCTCCGGTCCTGTTCGGCCAACTCGTGCAGGCCAGGCGGGATGTGGCGCGCCAGCTCAGCGACGTCGAAGAGGCCCGGGAACACGAACGCGCCCTGCACGCCCAGACCGTGCTCGCCCGGGAGCGGGCCCAGCTGGCCCGCGAGATGCACGACGTCGTCTCCCACCAGGTCAGCCTCATCGCCGTACAGGCCGGAGCGCTCCAGGTCGCCTCCCAGGATCCCGACGCCCGCGAGGCCGCCCGCACCATCCGCTCCCTGAGCGTGAACACCCTCGACGAACTCCGCCACATGGTCACCCTGCTCCGCGCCTCGGGCGGCAAGGAAACCGAACTCGCCCCCCAGCCCACGCTCGCCGATCTCCAGCAACTGATCGCCAACAGCGGCATCGAGACGACCCTGACCGGTGAACTCCCGGCCGACATCAGCACAACCGCCCAACGCACCGTGTACCGCACGATCCAGGAAGCCCTCACCAACGTGCGCAAACACGCACCCGGAGCCCGCGCCGAGGTACGCCTGTGGCACGACGCCCACCACTACGGCGTCACCATCGCCAACACCGCACCCGCCCGCCCGGCCGTCGCCCTGCCCAGCTCCCGCCAGGGCCTGATCGGCCTGCGCGAACGCGCCGAACTGCTCCACGGCACCTTCACCGCCGGACCCACACCGCACGGCGGATACAAGGTCGAACTGCGCGCCCCCGCCCGGCCCGACTGAGACCGGCCCCACGCGTACCCTCCGGGGCCCTGGCGACTCGCCGGATCCTGCCGCGCCCCGCGCCGGCCACTCCGGCCCCCCGCGCGAGGCTGAGGCAGCACACCCACAGCCACAGCCTCAGCCGGGCCGAGCCCACCCGTGTCACCGACGTCCCGGGACAACACCCCTAGGACGCCTGTTTGGTGAACTCCATCAGCAGCCCCTCAAGGAACTCCCGCGTCTGCTCCGGGCTCAGCGCCTGCGCCCGCAGATGCTCGTACATCACGCTGTAGTGCTGCACGTCGTGCGGCTTCTCCAGATAGAGATCGTTGGTGACCCCCTCCAGGTACACCACCGTGGAATCCGAGTTCTCCGGGAACTCCATGATCGTGTACTGGCCGTTCACCCCCGGGTGCGCGCCCGCCGAGAACGGCATCACCTGAAGCGTCACATGCGGCAGCCGCGAACAGTCCAGCAGATGGTCGATCTGGCCGCGCATCGTCTCCAGGCCACCCACCATGCGCCGGAGCGCGCCCTCGTCCACCACCGCCCACATCCGCAGCGGCACCCGGTCCTCGTGGATGCGGTGCTGCCGCCGCAGCCGCACCTGCACCCGGCTGTCCACCTCCTCGCGCGCCACCTCCGGCAGCGCGCCGGCGATCACGGCCGCCGCGTAGTCGTGCGTCTGGAGCAGCCCCGGCACGATCTGCGGCTCGTACACCCGCAGTGAGGACGCGTCCATCTCCAGACCGATGTAGACGCTGTACGTCGGCGACAGCTCGGCGAACGCGTGCCACCAGCCCTGGAGCCGCGACTCCCGCGCCATCTGCATCAGGGACTCGATCAGCTTCTTGTCGTCGACCTCGTAGACCCCGCACAGATCACGCACGTCGCGCTGGCTTATGCTCCGGCGGCCGTTCTCCAGCCGGCTGATCTTGGACTGCGACACCAGCAGCCGGTCGGCGACCTCCTCCGCGGTCATGCCCTTGTCTTCGCGGAGCCGCCGCAGCTCCTGACCGAGCCTGCGGCGCCGGACAGTGGGATTGACATTGCCCGCCACTGACGGTGCACCTCCGTTGAGTGGATCAGTATGACTGGTGCTCAGCAGCCTGCCATCAACGGAGGTATGCCCGCTGGAAAACACCGGCATGGGGCACGGCCGGGGCGCGATCGCACCCCGGCCGCACCCCATGCCCGATGCGGCTCCCGGAGGTCAGTGGGAGAGCGAACGCGACCGCACGCGCACACCGCCGGACCGCGCCGGTGCCGGCGCCGTTCCGACGGCGGCCGGGGTCCGCTCCGGCGCCTGCTGCTGCGCTTGCTGCTGCTGGCGCCGGGCGGCGGCCTGGCCCGCCACCCCGTTCTGCACGTCCATCACCGCGTGGGCCACCAGCCCGCCCATCGGGTCGTGCCGGATCAGATCCCGCAGCCGGGAGCGGGATGACCGCCCCTCGTTCCCGGGATACAGATGCTTGCCGAGCCCCACGGCATGCGCGAGCGCCGCCAGCGCGGCGGTCCGGGCATCCGGTGGGGTTCCGGTACGGATGGCGGTGTCCAGCCGCGCCCGGATCTGCCGGCTGACGGCGGTGTCCGTCGCCTGATACCGGGTGGTCGGCAGCACGCCGCACATCTGGTTCTCGACCGCGTGCACCATGCCGCAGCGTTCGAGATGTGTGAGGTACGTCTGGCGCAGCCCCAGCCGGGGCCCGCCGATCCAGTTGACCGCCCGCACGGGGCTGCCACGGCGGCGCAGCAGCTCCAGGGCGGAGTCCAAAGTGGGATCTCCAGTCGGCCGTGGCAGCACCACGGCTATGCGGTCCCCGTCCGGGGCTATCCGTCCTGCCAGGGCCAGCTCCACAAGCTGGGCCCCGGCCAGGCCGAGGTCGAGTGACTGCGGCTGTGCGGTGGTACCCGTGGCCGGGTCCAGAGCGAGCAGCAGCAGCTCCTCCGGAATAGTCCTACGACTCCTGCTCATCCATGCCTCCCCGCGTGGATGAAAGACAGGGTGACGCCTCTCACATGCTGCTGTCGAGAGTGCGTGGTTGATTTGTGATGGAACCCGTAGATATATCGGGGCCGTCAAAGGGGGAGGAGGGCGGATTTCCGCCAGGCCGCGCGTGGTCAGCCACGGTGCACAGCACGCGGCAGACTGTTAGGGCCAGCGGCGAACGTATGAAGAACAGGTTGCTAGGAGGCACGGTGGCGGGCGAGTCCCCGGACATCGCGGAGCGGGAGCGGGATCAGCAGGAGTCAGGTGGAAGGACGTCCGGCCCCCCGGAAACAGTTCCCGCCGGGACCCCCGCCCCCACGAAGCGGAACATATCCGGGCCCACACCGGCCGGCGAGGAGCCGGCGGACCCGGCCGAACCGGCCGAGGACCCGGACGGAGACGGCGGCAAGGCCGCCGGCCCGGACGCCACGATGGTGTTCTCCCCGGCGGGTGCCCCGCGGGGACCGGAGGGGGAACCGGCACCTTCCGCCGAGGGCCGGCGGAACGGGACGGCCGGGGCGGACCCCGCCCGGCCGGAC
>NZ_JBHWJL010000314.1:2938-5799 GCF_042731495.1 Streptomyces sp. NPDC059853 | reverse complement strand
CCCCCTCGATATCGGTGTCCAGCCGGTCCCCCACCACCAGCGGACGCTCGGCCCCGGTCCGCAGAATCGTTTCCCGGTGCATCGGCGGCAGCGGCTTCCCCGCCACCACCGGCTCCACCCGCCCGCCGGACCCGATCCGCACCACCTCGACCGCCGCCCCGTTGCCGGGCATGATGCCCCGCCCGCTCGGGATCGTGAGATCCGTGTTCGACGCGAACCACGGCAGCCCCCGGTTCACCGCCAGCGTCGCCTCCGCCAGCGCCCCCCACGGCAGTTCGGGACCGCCGTACCCCTGCACCACCGCCGCCGGATCGTCGTCCACCGACGCCACCGGCTCAAGCCCCCGCTCGGCCAGCGCCACCCGCAGCCCCGCGCCGCCCACGCACAGCACCCGCGACCCGGCCGGCAGCCGCTCCGCGATCAGCCGCGCCACCGCCTGCGCCGACGTCACCACCTCGGCCGCCTCCGCCGGCACCCCCAGCTCCGTCAGATGGGCGGCCACCGTCTCCGGCGTCCGGGAGGCGTTGTTGGTGACGTACGCCAGCCGCATCCCGCCCTCCCGCGCCACCCGCAGCGCCTCCACCGCGTGCGGCACCGCCGCACCGCCCGCGTACACCACCCCGTCCAGGTCCAGCAGCGCCGTGTCGTACACCCGCGCCGGGGCGCTCCCGCTGCCCGCCGGACTCGTCCTGACCTTCGTCTCAACCCTGTCATCAGCCATAACACCCCCGATCATCCCCCACCGGCACCCAACGCCTCCCATCTGCCCCGGAGAGGGGCAATCGGCATAGCATGCCGGGATGGTTCCCGACGCCCCCGCCGCCCGCACCGGCCCCGAAGGACTGGACCTCGCACCCTTCCGGGGACTGCGGTACGTGCCGGGCCGCGTCGGCGACCCCGCCGCCGTCACCTCACCCCCGTACGACGTCGTCGTCCGCCCCGACGGACTCCACGAGTTGGAGACCGCCGACCCCCACAACGTCGTCCGGCTGATCCTCCCGCAGGCCGCCGACCCCGCCGAGGGCCACCGCCGCGCCGCCCGCACCCTGCGCCGCTGGCGCGCCGAGGGCGTCCTCGCCCAGGACCCGCGGCCCGCCCTGTACGTCTACGAGCAGCGCGGCCCCGCCCCCGGCAGCCTCCAGCGCGGTGTCATCGGCGCGCTGTCCCTGACCGGCCCCGAGGAGGGCACCGTCCTGCCGCACGAGGACGTCATGCCGGAGGTCGTCGCCGACCGCGCCGCCCTCACCCGCGCCACCGCCGCCAACCTCGAACCCCTGCTGCTCTCCTACCGCGCCGAGCACCCCGACGACGCCGACCACGTCATCGACGCGGCCACCCGCACCGCACCCCTGCTCGCCACCCGCACCGGCGACGGCGTCACCCACCGGCTGTGGGCCGTCACCGACCCCGCCGCCCTCGCCCGGCTGCGCACCGCGCTGCGCCGCCACCGGGCCCTGATCGCCGACGGCCACCACCGCTGGGCCACCTCCCTGCGGCTGCGCGACGAACACGCCGGCCGCCCGCCCTGGGACCGGGCCATGGTGCTGCTGGTCAACACCGCCCGCTACCCCCTGCGCGTCCAGGCCATCCACCGGGTCCTGCCCCACCTGCCCGCCGACGAGGCCCTGGAGCGGGTACGGGCCACCGCCGCCTTCCGGGTACGCCCGCTCCCCGCCCCGCTCGACGAGGCGCTG
Organism: Streptomyces sp. NPDC059853; assembly: GCF_042731495.1. Taxonomy (NCBI): domain Bacteria; kingdom Bacillati; phylum Actinomycetota; class Actinomycetes; order Kitasatosporales; family Streptomycetaceae; genus Streptomyces; species Streptomyces sp. NPDC059853. The sequence continues at coordinate 4,105 of NZ_JBHWJL010000314.1, read as the reverse complement.
CGCACCCTGGACACCACCCCCGGCCCCGCCTTCCTGCTGAGCGGCCGGGAGCCGGGCACACTCCACCTGCTGGACCGTCCCGACCCGGAGCTGCTGGACCGTACGGTCCCGGCCGGCCGCCCCGCCGCCTGGCGCGCCCTGGACGCCACCGTGCTGCACACCACCCTGCTCGACGCCGTGTGGCGGGTCCCCGACGAGCCCGGCCGCATCCGCTATCTGCACGACACCGCGTCCGCCCTCGCACAGGCCGAACGCACCGGCGGCAGCGCCGTCCTGCTGCGCCCGGTCGCCGAGGAGACGGTGCGCGTGCTGGCCGAGACCGGCGTCGTGATGCCGCGCAAGTCCACGTCCTTCGGCCCGAAACCCGCCTCCGGCCTGGTGGTCCGGCCACTGGAGGAAGGGCCCATTGCTCCCGAAAATTAGGTTAGGCTAACCTCACTTCCGAGTTGCCCCATCGCACCCGGGAGCCGCATGAGCACCGCCCTGTTCACCCGAACCGACGACAGCCTCGGCCGATTCACCGTCCGCGCCGTCGACCCGGCCGCCGACACCCCGCTGCTGCACCGCTGGCTCACCCACCCCAAATCGGCGTTCTGGCTGATGCAGAACACCACCCGGGACGAAGTGCGCCACTACTTCGAGGCCATCGCCGCGGCCCCCGCCCACCATGCCTACCTCGGCCTGCACGAAGGAAACCCCGCCTTCCTCGCCGAACGGTACGACCCGGCCACCGAACCCGTCGGCGAGATCTACCCGGTCCGCGAAGGCGATGTCGGCATGCACTTCCTCACCGCCCCCACCGGCACCCCCCTGCACGGCTTCACACGCGCCGTCATCACCACCGTCATGGAACTGCTCTTCGCCGACCCGACCACCCACCGCGTCGTCGTCGAACCCGACGCCCGCAACCACCCCGTCCACGCGCTCAACACCGCCGTGGGCTTCGAGGTGGCCGCCACCGTCGCCCTGCCCGGCAAAACGGCCCTCCTCAGCTTCTGCACCCGCGACCAGTACACCGCCGCCGCCCTCCGGCAGCGCACGGCAGCCACCGACTGAGGAGCACACCCGACCCATGCGCCCCCACCCCCACGCCCCCCCCCCGGCCCCCGCCGGGACCACCCCGGGCGCAACCCCCCCGGCGTGGCCCGCCCCGGGCACCCCGCGCCA
>NZ_JBHWJL010000314.1:0-2928 GCF_042731495.1 Streptomyces sp. NPDC059853 | reverse complement strand
CCTCACCCCCGAGCTGTGGGCCCGCGCCGACCGCCGCCTCATACGCAAGGCCCTCGCCGAGTTCTCCCACGAACGCCTGCTCACCCCCGCCGAAGACCCCGCACAGCCGGGCCACTACACCGTCCCCACCGACGACGGCACCCTCACCTACCGCTTCGCCGCCCGCCGGCACGCCCTGGACCACTGGCACATCGACGCCGACAGCATCACCCGCCACCACCGGGACGGCGCCCGGCTGCCGCTGTCCGCCCTCGACTTCTTCGTCGAACTGCGCACCACCCTCGGCCTCGGCGACACCGTCCTCCCCCTCTACCTGGAGGAGATCAGCTCCACCCTGGCCGGCAGCGCCTACAAACTCGCCGGAGAGCTCAGCACCGACCCGGCCACCCGCCGCCCCACCGCGGCCGAACTGGCCCGCGCCGACTTCCAGACCGTCGAAGCCGGCATGACCGAGGGCCACCCCTGCTTCGTCGCCAACAACGGCCGCCTCGGCCTCGACACCGCCGAATACCACGCCTACGCCCCCGAGACCGGCAGCCCCGTCCAGCTCATGTGGCTGGCCGCCCGCCGCGACCGCACCACCTTCGCCGCCTCCGCCGGACTCGACTACGACCGGCTCATCACCGGCGAACTCGCCCCCGCCACCCTGGACGCCTTCGCCGCCCGGCTCACCGCCCTCGGCCTCGACCCGGACGACTACCGGCTGCTGCCCGTCCACCCCTGGCAGTGGTGGAACCGCATCTCCGTCACCTTCGCCGCCGAAGTCGCCCAGCGCCACCTCGTCTGCCTCGGCCCCGGCGAGGACACCTACCGCGCCCAGCAGTCCATCCGCACCTTCTTCAACACCAGCGCACCCGGCAAGCACTACGTGAAAACCGCGCTGTCCGTCCTCAACATGGGCTTCCTGCGCGGCCTCTCCACCCCCTACATGGCCGTCACCCCCGCCATCAACGACTGGCTGCACGACCTCGTCACCGGCGACGAGCAGCTGCGCGCCCTGGGCTTCACCATCCTGCGCGAGCGCGCCGCCATCGGCTACCACCACCCGCAGTACGAGGCCGCGGCCGGCAAGGGCTCCCCCTACCTGAAAATGCTGGCCGCCCTCTGGCGGGAGAGCCCCGTGCCCTCCCTCGAACCCGGCCGGCGGCTGGCCACCATGGCCTCCCTGCTGCACGTGGACGCCCGGGGCGACTCCCTCGCCGCCACCCTCATCGAGGACTCCGGACTCGCCCCCGAGGAATGGCTGCGCCGCTATCTGACCGCCTACCTCACGCCGCTGCTGCACTGCTTCTACCGGTACGGCCTCGTCTACATGCCGCACGGCGAGAACGTCATCCTCGTACTGCGCGACGGTGTGCCCGAGCGCGCCATCATGAAGGACATCGCCGAGGAGATCGCGGTCTTCGACCCGGCGACCCCGGTGCCCGCCGCCATCTCCCGCATCCAGCTCGACATCCCGGAGGAGGAGCGCGTGCTCTCCCTCTTCACGGACGTCTTCGACTGCTTCCTCCGGTTCCTCAACGCCATCCTGGCCGAGGCCGGCGTGCTCACCGAGGACGCCTTCTGGGGAACGGTCGCCCGCTGCGTCAGCGACTACCAGGACCAGCACCCCGAACTGGCCGACGCCTTCAAGCGGTACGACCTGTTCACCGAGACCTTCGCGCTGTCCTGCCTGAACCGCCTCCAGTTGCGCAACAACCAGCAGATGGTCGACCTGGCGGACCCCTCGGGAGCCCTCCAGTTCATCGGCACCCTGGACAACCCGATCGCGAAGTTCGCCTGAGACCGGCCAAGACCGTCCGAGGCACCTGAGACACCTGAGGCACTTGAGAACACTCCGGAAACGCGGACAGGCGGCGGAAGGGAACACATCCCTTACGCCGCCTGCCGCTGTCAGCGGTCCGCCGCGGTACGCGGCGGCGCTCAGTCCTCTTCGTCCAGCTCGGGGTCGAGCGCGTCGACGAACTCCACCCCGTCCAGCTCGGCCAGCCGGTCCGAGGCGTTGGTCACGCCACCGGAATCCGCGTCCAGCGTCTTCGCGAACCAGTCCCTGGCCTCCGCCTCACGCCCGACCGCCAGCAGCGCGTCGGCGTAGGCGTAGCGCAGCCTGGCCACCCACGGCTGGGTGGAGCTGGAGTTCAGCTCGGGGCTCTGCAACGTGACGACGGCGGCCTCGGCCTCACCCATGTCACGCCGGGCCCCGGCCGCGACCAGCCGCATCTCGACCTGGCCGGCCTTGTCCAGCCGCCGCACCTCCGGCTCGCCGGCCATCGCCAGCGCCCGCTCGGGACGCCCGAGGCCACGCTCGCAGTCGGCCATCACCGGCCACAGATGGTCGGCACCGGACATCCGCCGCGCCGCCCGGAACTCGGCCAGCGCCTCGGCGTACTTCTCGACGGCGTACGAGGCGAACCCCGCCGCCTCCCGCACCGCGGCCACCCGCGAGGCCAGCCGCAGCGCCACCCGCGAGTACGCGTACGCGCGCTCGGGGTCCTCGTCCAGCAGCTGGGCGCACATGACCAGGTTCCGCGCGACATCGGTGGCGAGCGTCTTCGGCAGGCTCATCAGCTCCTGCCGCACCGACGGGTCGATCTCGGCCCCGGTGACGTCATCGGGAATCGGCAGCTTCCGCGGCGCGGGTCCCCGCTGCCCCCGGTCGTCGCGCCGGAATCCACCGCCGCCACCACGCCGGTCGTCCCGGCCCCGGTAACCGCCCCGGTCATCACGACGGTCATCACGCCGGAACCCGCCGCCACCGCCACCGCGCCGGTCGTCACGGCGGTCATCACGCCGGTAGGCGGGACGGTCCCCGTCACGGCGCGGACGGTCATCGCGGCGGTCATCACGCCGGAACGCGGGACGGTCGCCATCGCGACGCGGCCGGTCGTCGCGACGGTCATCACGACGGAACGGGGGACGGTCCCCATC
>NZ_JBHWJL010000313.1:0-5803 GCF_042731495.1 Streptomyces sp. NPDC059853 | reverse complement strand
ACCGGCACCAGCTCGATGCCCATCTCGCGCGGGTCGAACGTCTCCCTGCGCACCGTCTTGTCCCGGACGACCCAGACGGTGGAGGTGGCGGTGGTGGTCAGCTCGTCCAGCCCGTCGTCGCCGCGGAACAGCAGCGCCGAACTGCCGCGCTCGGCCAGCACTCCGGCCATGATCGGCGCCATCCGGGCATCGGCCACACCGGTGGCCTGGGCGGCCACCCGGGCCGGATTGGTCAGCGGGCCCAGGAAGTTGAAGGCGGTGGCCACCCCCAGTTCGCGGCGGGCCGCCGCCACGTGCCGCAGCGCGGGGTGGAAGGCGGCGGCGAAGCAGAAGGTGATGCCCGCCTCCTCGGCCACCTCGGCCACCCGCTCGGGGGAGAGCGTCAGATTGACGCCCAGCTTCTCCAGGACGTCCGATGCCCCGCTGGCGCTGGACGCGGCGCGGTTGCCGTGCTTGACGACCTTCGCCCCGGTCCCGGCCACCACGATGGCCGACATGGTGGAGATGTTGACGGTCCTGGCCCGGTCGCCGCCGGTGCCGACGATGTCGACGGTGGGGCCGGGGATGTCGATGAGCCGGGCGTGCGCGTACATCGCGCGGACCAGACCGGTGATCTCCTCCACCGTCTCGCCCTTGGCGCGCAGCGCCACCGCGAAGCCGGCGATCTGCGCGCCGGTGGCCTCGCCGCGCATGATGCGGTCCATCGCCCAGGCGGTGTCCCCGGCGTCGAGGTCCTTTCCGGCGATCAGGGAGGTGAGCAGTTCCGGCCAGCTGCGGGCCGCCGCGGCGTCGTCACCGACGGGGGGCACAGTGCTCATGGCTCACCTCTGGGGATCCGGGGATCTTCTGCGGCGAAGCCTAGCCTGCCCCCGCACACGCCCGGAGCCCCCGTCCGATGATCGGACGGGGGCTCCGGGCGTGCTGTCGAGGGCGGTGGCTCAGTGGTGGCCGTGACCCTCGGTGATCTCGCGGTACTCCTCGGCGGTCGGCTTGGCGATCTGGCCGCTCTCGCCGAAGTAGCCCCGGCTGACCTTCACCCGCAGCTTCTCGATGAGGCCCACCTTGTTGCGCACGCCGTTCTCGTCCGTGGCGGGCGGCAGCTCGGCCGGCCGGTACTGGTCGTGCGCGGTGAGGGTGTGCAGCTGCTCGCGGGACAGCGGCTCGTGCACCTCGATGAACTCACCGTGCGGCAGCTTCTTGATCACACCGGACTCGCGACCGTGCAGCACCTTCTCCTTGTCCCGGCGCTGAAGGCCCAGACAGACCCGGCGGGTGGCCCAGAAGACCAGGACCGGCAGGACGAAGAAGGAGACCCGGCAGATCCAGGTGATCGTGTTGATCGACAGGTCGAACTTCAGCGCGATCACGTCGTTGCCACCGGCCACCAGGGCGACCAGGTACCAGCTGATCCACGCCACACCGAACGCGGTACGCGTCGGCGCGTTGCGCGGGCGCTCCGCGATGTGGTGCTCGCGCCGGTCCTTGGTGACCCAGTTCTCGAAGAACGGGTACAGCGCGAGGACGATCAGCATGGTCGGGAAGACCGCGAGCGGTACCAGCAGACCGAAGTTCAGCGTGTAGCCGCCCGGGATCACCCACTCCCAGCCGGGCATCATGCGCACCAGGCCCTCGGAGAAGCCCAGATACCAGTCCGGCTGCGCGTTGGAGGTGATCTGGTCGGGCCGGTAGGGACCGAGCACCCACACCCCGTTGATGGTGGTGGTGGCGGCGATGATCGTGATCACGCCGAAGACCAGGAAGAAGAACCCGCCGGCCTTCGCCATGTACACCGGGAACAGCGGGTAGCCCACCACGTTGGTGTTCTTCCGGCCGGGTCCGGCGTAGTGCGTGTGCTTGTGGTACACGATCAGGATCAGGTGGGCGACCACCAGCGCCGCCATGATGCCGGGCAGCAGCAGCACGTGCGCGATGAAGAACCTCGGGATGATGTCCGTACCGGGGAACTCCCCGCCGAACACGAACATCTGGAGGTAGGTGCCGACGATCGGCACCGACAGGATCGCGCCCTCCATGAAGCGGATACCGACACCGGAGAGCAGGTCGTCCGGCAGCGAGTAACCGGTCAGACCGGTCACCAGCGCCAGCACGAACAGCAGGAAGCCGAAGACCCAGTTGATCTCACGCGGCTTGCGGAAGGCGCCGGTGAAGAACACCCGCATCATGTGCATGAAGATGCCGACCACGAAGATCAGCGCGGCCCAGTGGTGGATCTGCCGCACGAGCAGACCACCGCGCACCTCGAAGCTGATGTCCAGTGTCGAGGCGTACGCCTCGGACATCAGCACCCCGTTCATGGGGCCGTAGGAGCCGTGGTACTCGACCTCCGCCATGCTCGGCACGAAGAACAGCGTCAGATAGACGCCGGTCGCGATGAGGATGATGAAGGCGTAGAGGCAGACCTCGCCCAGCAGGAAGGACCAGTGGTCCGGGAAGATCTTGCGCAGGTTGGCCTTGGCCAGGGAGTAGATCCCCAGCCGGCCGTCCGCCCAGTCGGCGATGCGCTCGCCGGCGGGCGCCTTGCCCCGCGAGGACGATGCCTCCGGAGCCTCGGCGGTCTTGGTTGCCGTACTCATCCGCGCTCCCAGAAGCTCGGGCCGGGGGGCTCCTCGAAGTCACCGAGGGCTTCGAGATAACCGTCGTCGTTCACCGTGATACGCAGCTGCGGCAGCGGGTGGCCCGCCGGGCCGAACAGCACCCGGGCCCCGTCGGACAGGTCGAACGTCGACTGGTGGCAGGGGCACAGCGCGTGGTGGGTCTGCTGCTCGTACAGGGTGGCCGGGCAACCGATGTGCGTGCAGATCTTGGAGAAGCACAGGATGCCCTCGTGGCCCCACTCGGCCGACTTCGGGTCCTTGATGTCCTTCGGCTCCAGGCGGACCAGCATGACCGCGGCCTTGGCGATCTCGACCAGGAAGTCGTGATCGTGCGGGTCGAGCCCTTCCGGCATCGCCTGGGTGAGCGAACCGACGGTGATGTCCTCGGGCCGCAGCGGCTGCATGGTGTTCTCGTTGATGATCAGCGAGCCGGCTTTCCACTTCGAGTGGCGCAGCTTGTCGCCGGGCAGCGGACCGAGGTCGCGCAGCAGCACCACACCGGAGAGCGGTACCAGGGCCAGCGCGCCGAAGAGCGTGGTGCGCACCAGCTTCCGGCGGCCGAACTGCGATTCCTTGGTGCCGGCCGCGAAGTCCGCCAGGACCTGGGCCTTGACCTCGGGGGCGGCCTGGATCGGGTGGCGCTCGTCGACCATCTCCTCGTCCGACATCAGCGTGCGGGCCCAGTGGACCGCGCCGGCGCCGATGCAGAACAGGGCCAGGCCCAGCGTCAGACCGAGGGCGAAGTTCAGCCCGCTGATGTGGCCGAAGGGCCAGATGTAGACGATCTTGTCGATCGGGATGGCCACGTAGGAGGCGATGAAGCCGATCGTGGCGAGCATGGACACCGTGAACAGCAGGGCGACGGTGCGCTCGGACCGCTTGGCGGCCCGCTCGTCGATGTCCTGCCTGCGATGTTCGTGCGGCGGCAGGCCGGGGTCGGCGAACGGGTCGTCCGCCGGGGCCACCTCGCCGTGTCCCTGCTCACTGGGCAGGTGTTCGTCAGACACGTTGTTGTCGGTGTTCCGGGAGTCGTTGTCGTCGGGATTGCTCATGACTTCTTCGCCTTCGCGCTGCGGGCGGCGATCCACACGGCCACGGCGATGAGCATGCCGATGCCGATGGTCCAGGCGAAGAAGCCCTCACCGACCGGGCCGTAGCCACCCAGGCTCAGACCGCCGGGGTTGGGCGACTCGGAGGTGTTGGTCGCGTCCAGCCAGGCGATGATGTCGCGCTTGGCGTCCTCGGGGAGCACCCCGTCGGGGAAGGACGGCATGTTCTGCGGGCCGGTCAGCATGGCCTCGTAGATGTGCCTGGGGTTCACGTCGGCCAGGTTGGGGGCGAACTTGCCGTGCGTCAGGGCGCCGCCCTGGCCGGTGTAGTTGTGGCACTGCGAGCAGTTGGTACGGAAGAGTTCGCCACCGCGCGCCGGGTCGCCGCCGGCCGGGTCGTAGGCCTCGGCCTCCGGCACCGCCGGGCCGGGGCCCAGGGAGGCGATGTACGCGGCGAGCTGGTCGATCTCGGCCTGGTCGTAGACGGTGGGCTTGACCACGGCCTGCGGGCCGGGCTGCGCCATGGGCATCCGGCCGGTGCCCACCTGGAAGTCGACGGCCGCGGCACCGACACCCACCAGGGACGGACCGCCGGTACCGCCCTGGCCGCCCGCGCCGTGGCAGCTGGAGCAGCCCACGTCGTAGAGCTTCTTGCCCTCCTCGATGGCGAGGGACTGGGCCGAGTCCTCGGCCTTTGCCTCACCTGAGGGAGCCAGTACGGCGTACAGCCCCCCGGTGACCGCCAGCGCGAAGATGAGGACGACGAGCGCAGCCAGCGGATGGCGCCGTCGTGCGGAGAGCTTTTTCACGGATTACCCCGGTGTCAGGATCTGCTGCGTCGGTGCTTGAGGTGTGCGTCGGAGCGCGTCCGGTGCGGCGACCGGCTACTTGATCAGGTAGATCGTGGCGAAGAGGCCGATCCAGACGACATCCACGAAGTGCCAGTAGTACGACACGACGATGGCCGACGTGGCCTGCTCATGGGTGAACCGCCGCGCCGCGTAGGTCCGTCCCAGGACCAGCAGGAAGGCGATCAGTCCGCCCAGCACGTGGAGGCCGTGGAAGCCGGTGGTGAGGTAGAAGGCGGACCCGTAGGGGTCGGAGGACAGGGAGATGCCCTCGTGCACCAGTTCCACGTACTCCGTCACCTGGCCGCCGATGAAGATCGCGCCCATGACGAAGGTGACCACGAACCACAGGCGCAGCTTCTTGACGTCACCGCGCTCGGCGGCGAACACGCCGAGCTGGCACGCCAGGGAAGAGAGCACCAGGATCGTGGTGTTGCCCAGCGCGAAGGGGACGTTGAGCGTGTCCGCCTTATCCGTCCAGAACTCGGCTCCCATCACCGATCGCAGGGTGAAGTACATCGCGAAGAGCGCCGCGAAGAACATCAGCTCGGAACTCAGCCAGATGACGGTTCCGACGCTGACGACATTCGGCCTGTTGACCGAGGGGTGTGCGCGCCCGGTTTCTACTGCTGTTGCTGTCGCCACGCCCGACATTATGTCGGTCGCTTATCCGGGGCTTAGCCGGGGGGTGCCATTCGGTGTGTCCAAGCGGTATGTCCAGCAACGACGCGGCACCACACCCGGGTCCGCGACCCCTGCCGCCCGGCGGTGGGGACGGAGTAGCATCCGGGCCACGCTACCCGTCCATTCACGCGGAGGAACGATGCAGGAGACCGCAACGGTGCTGGTCTACAGCGACGACGCGAACACCCGCGAACAGGTACGTCTGGCGGCCGGTCGCCGCCCCGCCGCGGATGCGCCGGCGGTCGAGTATGTGGAGTGCGCCACCCTGCCCGCGGTGCTGTCCCAGCTGGAGCGGGGCGGGATCGATGTGTGTGTGCTGGACGGCGAGGCCGTCCCGGCGGGCGGGATGGGGGTGTGCCGGCAGATCAAGGACGAGATCTTCGACTGTCCGCCGGTGCTGCTGCTGATCGGCCGGCCGCAGGACGCCTGGCTGGCGACCTGGAGCCGGGCGGAGGCGGCCGTCCCCCACCCGGTGGACCCGGCTCAGCTGGCGGACGCCCTGGCGGCCCTGCTGCGCTCGCGGCTGCCCGCCGTCGCCTGAACCGGCTCCTCCCCCGGCGCGGGCCGGGGGAGGAGCCGTGCGGGCGGCCACGGGCCCGTCCCGGCC
>NZ_JBHWJL010000312.1:0-5821 GCF_042731495.1 Streptomyces sp. NPDC059853 | reverse complement strand
CCGCCACCCCAGGGAGTACACGATGAGCGAGGAAGCCTCCTTCTTCCGGTCCGACGACGAGGACGGGAACGGCCCCGGCCCCGGCCCCGGAAGCCCCGGCCGGCTGCGGCTGCACCTCAACGAGAGCCCGTACGGCCCGCCCCCCGGCGCCGTCGACGCGGTACGCGAGGAGGCTACCGGCCATCTCCCGCACTACCCCGACCCCGCCGCCCGCACGCTGCGCGCCGCCCTCGCCCGGCACTTCGCGGTCGACCCGGCGATGCTCACCGTCGGCAACGGCGTCGACGAACTCATCCTGCTCACCGCCCTCACCTTCGCCGCCGGACCGCAGGCGGAGGTCACCTGCACCGAGCGGACGTTCCCCGGCTACGGCGAAGCCGCCCGCGCGGTCGGCGCCCGGCTGCGCGCCCTGCCGCTGACCCCCGGGTACGCCGTCCCGGCCGCCGCCTTCGCCCACGCCCTGGCCGACGGCACCGACCTGGCCTTCGTCTGCAACCCGCTCAACCCCACCGGCACCGTCCTGGACCGCGCCGAGACCGCCGCCCTGCTGGCCGCCGCCGACGGCGCCCCCGGCCAGCTCGTCCTCGACGAGGCCTACCTGGACTTCGCCGGACCCGAACACGACCACGCCCTGGGGCGGGTACGGGACGGCGCCCCCGCCCTCGTGCTGCGCACCTTCTCCAAAGCCTGGGGCCTGGCCTCGGTCCGGCTCGGCGTCCTCATCGGCCCGCCCGAGCGCGTCGCCCGTATCGAACGCACCGCCCGCGCCCTGCCGTTCCGCGTCAGCCGCCCCGCCCAGCGCGCCGTGCTCGCCGCCCTCGCCGAGCCGGGCCACCTGGAGCACGTCCGCACCGGCACCGCCCGCGCCCGCGAACACCTCACCAAGTCCCTGGACGCCATCGGGGTCTCCGTCACCCCGTCCGCCGCCAACTTCGTGCTGGCCGCCCTGCCCGTCGCCGACAGCACCCTCGTCGCCGCCCGGCTGGCCGCAGAACACGGCGTCCTCGTCCGCGACCTCACCCTGCTCGGCCTGCCGGGACACCTGCGGATCACCGTCGGCACCGTCCCCCAGGCCGAACGGGCCGTCACCGCTCTCGCCGCCGTCCTGCGCACCATGGAGCAGCCCGCATGAGCCACTACCGCCCGAACGTCCGGGACATCGAGTTCACCCTGTTCGAGGTGCTGGGCCGGGGCGAGGTGTACGGGCGCGGCCCGTACGCCGACGCCGACGAGGACACCGCCCGCACCCTGCTCGCCGAGGTCGCCCGGCTCGCCGTCGACGCGCTCGCCGACGCCACCGTGGACGCCGACCGCACCCCGCCCGCGTACCACCCGCTCGACCACGCCGTCTCGCTGCCGGACAGCTTCACCAAGGCGTACCGCACCTGGATGGACACCGGCTACCACCGGCTGTGGCTGCCCCCCGAACTGGGCGGCTCGCAGGTGGCGCCCTCGCTCCAGTGGGCGGTCACCGAACTCCTCATGGGCGCCAACCCGGCGCTGCACATGTACCAGTCGTCCGGCGGGTTCGCCTCCGTGCTGCACGCCCTCGGCACCGAGGACCAGCGCACCCTCGCCCGCACCATGGTGGAGCGTGCATGGGGCGGCACCATGGTGCTCACCGAGGCCGACGCGGGCAGCGACGTCGGCGCGCTGCGCACCCGTGCCGTACCGCAGGACGACGGCAGCTGGCACATCGAGGGCGTCAAGCGCTTCATCACCTCCGGCGAACACGACCTGTCCGAGAACATCGTGCACTTCGTCCTCGCCCGCCCCGAGGGCCACGGCCCCGGCACCAAGGGCCTGTCGATGTTCGTCGTCCCCAAGTACCGGGTCACGGACTGGGCCACCGGCGCCCTGGGCGCGCGCAACGGCGTCCGCGCCACCGCCCTGGAGGACAAGATGGGCCTCAAGGCGTCCGCCACCGTCGAACTCACCTTCGGCGAGGCGGAACCTGCCGTCGGCTACCTCGTCGGCGAACGGCACGACGGCATCCGGCAGATGTTCACCATCCTCGAACACGCCCGGATGATGGTCGGCACCAAGGCCATGGCGACCCTCTCCAGCGGCCACCGGCACGCCGTCGCCTACGCCACCCAGCGCCTCCAGGGCGCCGACCTCACCCGGGCGACCGACAAGACCGCGCCCCGGGTGCCGATCATCCGCCACCCCGAGGTGCGCCGCTCCCTCCTCACGCAGAAGGCGTACGCCGAGGGCCTGCGCGCCCTCGTCCTGTACACCGCGTGCGCCCAGGACGACGGCGACCGGGCGCTCAGCGACCTGCTGCTGCCGCTGGTCAAGGGGTACGGCGCCGAGCGGTCTTGGGAGCAGCTGAGCGCCGCGCTCCAGATCCTCGGCGGCGCCGGGTACCTGAAGGACCACCCGCTGGAGCAGTATCTGCGCGACGCCCGGATCGACACCCTGTACGAGGGCACCACCGCCATCCAGGGCATGGACTTCTTCTTCCGCAAGATCGCCCGCGACCAGGGCGCCGCCCTCACCGCGCTGGCCGCCGAGATCACCGCGTTCGCCGCCTCCGGCGCGGGCGGCGGGCAACTGGCCGCCGAACGCGAGCAGCTGAGCGACGCGGCGGGCGCGCTGCGGCGCATCACCGAGACGCTGGGCGGCCATCTGCTCACCAGCTTCGCAACCCCGGACGCGCTCTACGAGGTCGGCCGCAACACCACCCGGCTGCTGATGGCGGCCGGCGACGTGGTCACCGGCTGGCTGCTGCTGCGCTCGGCGGCGGTGGCCGCCGAGCGGCTGACCGGCGAAGTGCGCCCGGCCGACCGGGCGTTCTACGAGGGGAAGATCGCCGCCGCCTCGGTCTTCGCCCACGACATCCTGCCGCTGGTCGCCGCCCAGCTGCACACCGTCGGCCGCCGCGACGAGCGGCTGATGAGCCTGCCGGACGCGGCGTTCTGAGGCCGAGGAGGACTTTCGATGCATCCCTTCATCCCGCTGACCGCCGAGCAGGAGGCGGCGATGTCCGGCTGGCTCACCGGCTACGTCACCGCGCCGCACCCGGACCTGGGCCGGGACGGACCGGTGTGCCCGTTCGTCGCGCCCGCCCGGCGCTCCGGCGTGCTGCACAGCGTGCGCTGCCGCTGGCGGCCGGGCGACGACGCGCCCCGCATGACGGCGCTCATCCGCACCGCCATGGACGCCTTCGAGGAGCGGTACGCCGGCCGTCCCACCTCGCTGGACTCCCTGATCGTCGTCTTCGACGGACTCCGGCCCCACCAGTGGCACCTGATCGACGACGTGTACGAGGAGGTGAAGGACGAGGCCGTCTCGCGCGGGCTGATGCTCGGCCAGATGCACCCGGAGTGCGAGGCGCGGGCCGCCCGTAACCCCGCGTTCCCCGCGAACCGTTCGCCGCTGCCGCAGATGGTCGTGCGCCGGATGGCGTTCCACGACATCCTGTTCCTCCACCACCGCCCCGACTGGTTCACCACCTACCAGCAGCACTACGGCCACTTGTACCGCTCACCGGACCGGGTGGACCCGCACTACGTCCGCCTCTTCGACTCCGGCGCGCTGGTGGCGGCCGGCGGCAGCCTGGTGTGACCGACGACGAAAGGCAACCGACCGTGACCTCCCCGGGCCTGCAGACCATGATCCTCGCCCACCGCGCGATGCTGCGCGACCTGGACCGGATCGCCCGCACCGCCACCGCCCTGGCCGACGCCCCGGACCCGGACCGCACCCGCGACCTGGCGGCGTACGCGCGCAGGCTGACCGAGCTGATCCACCACCATCACAAGGGCGAGGACGAGGTGCTGTGGCCGGCGCTGCGCGAACGCGGCGCGGACGAGGAGGCACTGACCCTGCTCCAGGAGGAACACGCGGCGCTGGAGGGCCGGCTGGACGGGTTCGGCCGGGCAATCGAGGCGCTGTCGCCGGACGGCACCGGCGCCGCCGACCTGGCGAAGGCCGCCACCGGGGTGCGCGAACTCCTCGCCGTGCACACGGCGGACGAGGAACGCGAACTCGCCGGCCGGCTGGCCCCGGCCCTGGACCCGAAGCTGTGGGCCCGGTTCGAGAAGTCGATGGTGAAGTCGGCGGCCCGCTGGACGCTGACGTTCATGCCGCCGTGGCTGGCCTCGGTGGCCGACGACTCCGAACGCGGCGGCGTCCCGGCCAAGCCGGTGGCGGCCCTGATGCGCTCCCGCCTGGAACGCCGCCAGCGCGCGGCGTTCGGCGAGCACTACTGACGCCGAGGGGGTGCCGGTGCTGGCGGGGGCCCGGTCTCACCGCCACCACCCCGCCCCAGCGGGCCTCAGCCTGCGGGCCGGTCCGCCGGGTGCCACACGCCGAGCCACTGCTCGGCGCCGTACGCCGTGAACCGTTCCACCTCGGTGAACCCCAGCCTCGCCGCCAGCCGCAGCGCGCGGCCGTTGGCGGTCTGGGTGCACAGCGCCACCGGCTCGCCGGGGTGCGTGGCGGCGTACCAGCCGAGTACCGCCGCGCACGCCTCGGCCGCGTACCCGTGGCCCCAGGCGTGCGGCAGGAACAGATAGCCCAGCTCGACCCGCCCGGCGTCGGGACGGGCCGGTCCTGGGCGTTCCGGGTCCCGGTCATCGAGCGTGACGATGCCGGCCATCGTCCCGTCGAGTTCGGCGACGAAGCACCGTGGGCGCTGCCCGGGCACCTCGGGCACGGCCCGTTCCAGTTCGGCGCGCGGCCGGGGCCCGCCGGTGTAGGCCGTCACCTCGGGCGAGGCGAACAATGCGATGAACGCCGCCCGGTCCCGGCCCTCGGCCGCCCGGAGCACCAGCCGCCCGGTACGGATCGGGGCGGGCGGCCAGTCGGCGGTGGCGGTGGCGGTCATGCCGGGCAACCTACCGAGCGCCGCGACGGGCCGTCCACCGTTCGCCGGGCACGCCCGGGCGCCTCACCACCGGCGGCGGATCGTCGCCTTGCCCCCGGTGACCAGGGTGGCGGGCGGTACGTCGTCGGCCACGACGGCACCGGCGGCTATCACCGCGTCCCGGCCGATGCTGACGCCGGGCAGGATGGTGGCGCCCGCGCCGATCCACACGTTCTCCGCCACGTCGATGGGCGCACCGGTGAGGTACAGCTGCCGTTCGGCGGGGTCGACGGGGTGGCCGCCGGTGATGAACGTGGCCTTCGGGCCGATCCACACACCCTCGGCCAGCCGGATACCGGCGTAGTCCAGGAAGGTGCAGTTCTGGTTGATGAACACCCGCTCGGCCAGGTCGAGGCGGAAGCCGTGGTCGGTGAAGAACGGCGGGTAGATCACCGTTCCCTCCGGCAGCGGCTTACCGAGGATCTGCTCGAACAGGGCGGCCTTGCCCGCCTCGTCGCCGAACGGCAGCACGTTGAGGCGGGAGGTGAGGTCGGTGACCTGCTGCACCCGTTCGATGTGGGTACGGAACTGGTCGCTGTCGACCAGCATGAGACGGTCGCTGGGCATGGTGGTGTCCTTTCGGTGGGGATTCGTGTCAGACCGCAGGGTCTTCGCCGCTGTCACCGCGCCCGCGCCCGTGCTCCGGCCGCGTGGCCCAGGACGGCACCCAGGTGTCCTCCGGAAGCCGGGGAAGCGACGCGAAGTGAGCGAGGATCCCGCGCAGTTCGGGATGCGGATTGGTGCTGGGCAGGATCAGGGAGACCGGGTACGCGAGGCAGGGCGAGGCGATGGGGATACGGCGCAGGTCCTGGTGCTCCGGCCACACGTAGCGGTCGCGCGCGCCGACGAGGGTGGCCACGTCCCCGGACCCCGCGAGAACGTCCAGCAGCACCTCGTCCCCGAAGTGCGGACCCGCCGCATCCACCCGTAGATCGAACTCGGTGACCA
>NZ_JBHWJL010000311.1:0-5851 GCF_042731495.1 Streptomyces sp. NPDC059853 | reverse complement strand
GCTGAGCTGGGCCAGGGAGTCGGTGTGGGTCTTCTTGATGGCCTCGATGAGGTCGTCGAGGCGTACGGAGGCGGTGGGTTCCTGCGCTGCGGTCATACGTCAACGTTAGGTTGACACCCCGCCGAGTGTCAACCCTCGGTTGACACGGTGGCCGCCGGTCCGGGGACCGGCGGCCACCGCCGCGCTCAGTTCAGCTTCCAGGTGAACTCACTGTCGTCGGCACCGGTCCACACGGTCTCCCCCAGCTCGGTGCCCTCCGGGATGAGGAACATGTCGCAGTCGGTGAAGCCCTCGCCCTCCGCCAGCGTGTCCGGCTCCTCGCTCGCCGGGCAGCCGCCGGGGATCCCGAGGTCGCCGATCATGATCACCGACGGCACGTAACTGCCGTCGCTGAGCGTCGTCCGCAGCTCGCTGCCGGGCCGGCCGTACTTCAGCTCCTCGCCCCCGACGTGCTGGTAGTCGACGTACAGGTAGTACGGCGTCCGGCCCGCGATGTCCTCGGCGTCGAAGACACCGGCCGCCTCCACATCGGCGATGTCGCCCTGCTCCAGCTTCTGCACGGTGATCTCCAGCTGGGCCGTGGCGTCGCTGTACTCGTACGGCGCGGGACCGGCCGTCTCGCCGAGCGCGAAGCTGCCCGAGGACGGCTCCTCGGACGCCTCGTCCTCCGCCGGGGCGTCCTCCTGCGCGTCCTGGTCCTGGTCCTGGCTCTGCCCGGTCTCCTGCGCGCCGGCTCCGTCGGACGCGTCGTCGTCCCCGCCGCACGCGGTCAGGGCCAGGGCGAGGACGGTGGCCGGAACGGCGGCGCGCAGCCAGAGCTTCTTGCGGTGTGACACGTGGAACTCCCCCGTGATGCTGTTGCGTACTGCTTCTTTCAGGTGATTCCCACCTTAGGAACCGTACGTCCGCGTTCTGTCACACCGCCGTAGCAGCGGGGAACGTCCCGCGCTCACCGCCGATACGCCCGCTTGATCTCCTCCCAGCGCTCGCGCTGCTCCTCGCTCAGCCGCCCGCGCAGCTCCGCCAGCTTCAGCAGGTTCGCCTCGGCGCCGGTGGTCAGGGTCTGCGCCTCCGCCAGATAGTGGTCGTCGATGAGCGCTTCCAGTTCGGCGTCGTTCATCACCGGGACGATCCGCTCCGCCAGCTTGTTGGTGTTGCGGTAGGAGCCCTGGAGGCGGAACGGCGGCTCCGTGCGGCTGGCGTCGTCCTGCGTCGCCGAGGCGATGTACGCCGCGTTGACCGCGAGCGTCGTGCGCTGCACGTACAGCAGCTTCCGCAGCACCGACAGGATCTGCTCCAGATCGGCCGCCCCGTACGGGTGCGCCAGCCGGTCGGCGGTGACGGACTCGTCGCCGCGCGCCAGCCGCACCAGCAGGTCCACGTCCGAGCGTTCGCGCGCGGCCAGCGGGGCGAGCACCGGGTTCGCCGTGAGGGCGTTCTCGATGTGGCTGAGCGCGAACAACTCCTCGCGCCCGGACAGCACATCGCCCAGGTTCCACACGTCCGCGCGGTTGGCCAGCATGTCGGGCACCCGGAACCGGGTCCCGGACTCGGTGAACGGGTTGCCCGCCATGCACACCGCGAACCGCTTGCCGCGCAGGTCGTAGGTGACCGCCTCGCCGTCCCCGATCCGCACCCCGTCGATCCGGCGCTGCGCGTCGCACAGCGGGATGAAGCGCTGGAGCAGCTCGGGCGAGGTGTGCTGGATGTCGTCCAGGTAGAGGAAGACGTTGTTGCCCATCTCCAGGCCGAAGTTGAGCTTCTCCACCTCACGGCGGGCCGCCGCGTCGGGGGCCGCCGCCGGGTCGAGGGAGGTGGTGTCGTGGCCCAGCGCCGGACCGTCCACCTTGACGAACACCAGGCCGAGCCGGGCCGCCACGTACTCCATCAGCGTCGTCTTGCCGTAGCCGGGCGGCGACAGCAGGAGCAGCAGGCCCTGGCTGTCGGTGCGCCGCTCCTCGCCGGCCGTGCCCAGCTGCTTGGCGAGATTGTCGCCGATCAGCGGCAGATACACCTCGTCCAGCAGCCGGTTGCGGACGAACGCCGACATCACCTGCGGCCGGTAGGCGTCCAGCCGCAGCCGGCGCCGTTCGGCCTCCAGCAGCGCGTTGCGCTGCCGCACATAGCGCCGGTGGGCGGGCACCCGGTGGGTGCTGAACTCCGCCGTACGGGACAGGAACTCATCCAGGCGCAGCGGCAGTTCGCCGGAGACGACGCGGGGGTGGGTGCCGAGCAGGCCGTCCACGGCGGCGGTCAGCGGGGCGTCCACGGCGCGGTGGTCCAGTTGCTCGCCGCACAGCTCCAGTACCGCCGCCTCGGGCAGGTCGGTCGCCTCGCGGCCGGTCGACTCGGTGAACGCCGCCAGCCACGCGGTCACCAGCTGGTGCCGGGCCGCCAGGTCGTCGCCGAGCGAGGCCACGTCCTGCGCGAACTCCTTGGCGCCCGAGGTGCCGAGCGCGGTGCGGAAGTCCTCCAGCAGGGTGCGGGCCGCGGCACCGGCGACGAAGCGCGGGGCGTCGCCGGTGGCCAGCGCCAGTTCCTCGAAGAGATAGCCGCCGGTGTCCCCGGGAGCCTCGGGCAGTCCGCGCTCGGTCACGAACGCCCCGATGGCCGCTGTCAGTTCGGCCGACAGCCGCTCCACGGCCGCCACCTGTCCGAAGGCGGTACGGGCCCGGCCCAGCGACTGGGCGCGGGTGGTCCACGCCCGCCGGTCGGCCTCGGCCGCCCCGTACGCCCAGAACAGCTGGGCGGCGGCCCGCACCCCCGGCCCGTAGCGCAGCAGATCGGCGTGCGCGCGCAGCCGCAGCAGCACCGCCAGGATGCGGGCGGCGTCGTGGTCGTGGACGCCCCGGTCGTACCCCTCGTCGTACGCGGCCTGGGCCGTCTGCCGCACCAGCGGCAGCAGCGCGGCCTCGTCGTCCTCGGTGGCGCCCTGGGCCAGGACGGTCGCGGCCAGGTACTCCGACCGGTACACCTGCGGCGACTCGGACGCCAGCGGCTGGTCCCAGAAGTCCTGGGTGGCGGCGAACTCCGGGTCGGTGACCGGGGCCCGGTAGTCGGTGCCGGTCACCGCGAAGGACAGGGCGCCGTCCTGCGGCACCAGCGTCAGATCGATCGGCTGGGTGTTGACGCCGAAGCTGTGCCGGCCCAGCCGCACCGTGCCGTCCGCGCCGAACAGGTCGGTCCGGTCGCGCAGCGCCCGCGCCGCCTCCTGCCGTATGGCCTTCAGCCGGCCGGTCAGCTCCTCGGCGCGCACCCGCTCGCCGATGTCGCGCAGTTCGCCCGCGGTCGCCCGCACCCGCTCGACCAGCGGGTCGGCGGCGAAGTAGGCGTTGATGTCGTCCAGGCCGGTGAGCGCGGTGGCCCGCCGGGTGATGGTGGACAGGATGCGGGCGGCGGAGGCGGCCAGCCGCTCCGCGTGCCGGGCCCGCTCGTCCAGCTGGGCCTGCTTGCGCGCCGAGAAGGTCTCGTAGATCTCCTCGCGCTGGGCGGCCAGCCGGGCCAGGAAGTCGTCGAAGGAGCCGAACCGCGACTCCAGGTTCTCCAGTTGCAGCAGCAGCCGGCCCAGCTGCTCGTCGCACTCCTCGGGGGTGCGGGAGGCGGCCAGCGCGCCGGAGACGGCCTGGCCGAGCAGCGCGTACTCGGCGGTGAACTCCGCCCGGCCCTCGCGCTCCAGCAGTTCGCGGCGGCGGCCGTCCAGGACGGCGCGGGCCCGGTTGACGGCGCCCATCACCTCGCCGATGCGCTCCAGCAGCCCGGTGCGCACGGTGGCGTCGGCGATGTCCAGGCCGCCGATGACGTCGGTGACGATCCGCAGCCCGTCGGCGTGTTCGCCGATCTCGGCCAGCAGCGGATCGGCGACCGCCACGCTGTCGACCGCCGCCGCCCGCTCGGTCAGCGCCTCGATGGCGGCCCGGGTGTCGTCGAACGCCTCCTCGCGGGAGAGGAACGCCACCGCGCGGCGGCCGGTGGCCGCCAGCGACTCGGCCAGCCGCTCGCCGACGGCGGTCAGGGCGTCCAGGTCGATGTGCCGCACCTCGCGCAGCGACTCGGTGTGCCCCTGGGCGCGGCGCAGTTCGGTGAGGACGGTGACCCACTCGGCCGCGCCCTTGGGCGCCTCGCCGCGCGCCCGGCGGATGAGCCGGTCGGCGTCCGCCCGGGCCTCGGCGAGCGCCTCGGCGGCGCGGGCGCGCTGTTCCTGGACCCGCTGGTACTCGTCGATGACCTGCTCGGCGGTGGCGCGCAGCGTGGCGGTCGGCTCGTCGAGACCGGCCAGGCCGTCGAGGCCCAGCCAGTGGTACTGGTCGGTGAGCCGGTCGCAGGCGGCGGTGATCGCCTCGAACACGGCGGTGCCGGGGGCGAGTTCGCCCGCCATCCGGGCCACGGTGAGCGCGTCGGAGATGCCGCGCACCAGTTCGGCGTTGCCGATCCGGGTCAGCGGTCCCTCGTCGGGGGCCGGCGCGGCGGCGGCGTACGCGTCGGAGGTGAACGGGCTGCGCCACACCTGCACCGGGTGGACCCGGGCCGGCTCGCCGTCCTCGGGGGCCCGGCTGATCGCCAGGGTGCCGTCGTCGAACAGCGCGAAGCCGTGCGAGGGCAGCGGGTTGGCGACCTCCTTGCGGATCAGGTTGTAGGGCAGCAGGAGGGTGCGGCCGGTGGCGGGGGCGTGGAAGACATACAGCACGTCCTCGCCATTGGGCGAGCGGATCGCCTTCTCGAACTCCAGGCCCTCGGTGTCGGTGGCCTCGAAGGTGCGGGCGGCGGCGCCGGGCGGGGCGGCGGCCAGATAGTAGCCGCCGGGGAAGATGATGCCCTGGTCGTCGGGGAGGGTGCGGCACGCCTTGCCGATGCCGTCGAGCCGCACGACCTCCTGGGTGCGCGGGTTGTAGACGAGGTAGCGGTGGGTGCTCTCGTTGTACGGCAGGACGCGCAGCAGGATCAGCGGGCCGACGCGGGCGTAGGCGAGGTCGGCGTCGGCGAGCGACTGGAGGGGTTCGTCGACGGGCTCGTGGTGGATGCCGTCGGCGGTCTCGGTGTCGTTCTCGGTCTTGAGGGTGAGCCGGCCGCCGACGGTGGAGACGTAGAGCGTGTCCTCGATGGCGACGTGCGGGTGGGTGCCCGGCACATGGTGCTCGCGCCCGGTGTCGGTCCAGGTGAAGTCGTACGGGTCGGGGAAGACGTGGTCGCGTTCGCCCTTGGCGTCCAGGTACTCGGGGCGGCCGTCGGGGTGGACGCGCCAGCGCAGCACGCGGATGTCGGTGAGCCGGTCGCCGGTGCGGAAGACGGCGAGCAGCAGCCCGGCGGTCAGGCGCAGCCGCAGCAGCTGGGCCTGCCGGAAGTAGCGGTGCAGGCTCTCGAAGTCGCGCCGGAACGCGGGGTCGTCCAGCAGTCCGGGGACGGCGTCGGGCGGGGCGGGCAGGAAGTGGCCGCCGGACGCGGCGCCTTCGCCGCTGATCCGGTGCAGGGTGAGGACGTCGCCGACGGCGGTGGTCTCCTGCCCGGCGCCGCCGGAGGTGCGCGGGTTGTAGCCGGCCAGCAGCGCGCCGCCGACCTGCACGATGTCGCGCGGGACGCTCTCGCGGTCGGTGCGGACGCGTTCGGTGGCGAGCAGGGCGAGTTCGCTGCCGCCGAAGGTCTCGATGCGGCGGGCGTTGAGCGTCTGCGCGCGGGCCGCCAGTTCGGTGGCGGCGGCCGACATCCGGGCCCGCAGTACGTCGTAGGTGCCGGCGTCCAGCCGGGTGTCCTCGGCGGTCCGGCCGTCCCGCGTGTCCTGGGTGTCCTCGGTGTCCTGGGTGCTCACGTCGTCAACCGTTCCCGTATCCCGTATCCCGTTGCCTACTCCCGGTCCGCG
>NZ_JBHWJL010000310.1:0-5888 GCF_042731495.1 Streptomyces sp. NPDC059853 | reverse complement strand
GTGAACTGATCGCCGACGTCAGCGCCAAGGACGCGCAGACCGGCGAGATCACCACCTTCGACGCCATCACCGTCGCCTCCCTCGACATCCCCGCCGGCGCGCTCACCGCCGACGAGGACGTCCTCGTCCTCAGCGACCTCCCCGCCACGCTGACCGCCGAGGGCGCCGAGGTGTTCGCCTACAACGGCTCGCCGATGTACCAGGCCGGCACCGCCCTCGACGACGTGACCGTCGCCGTGGCCCTCAGCGAGGGCGCCGAACTGCCTTCGGTGAACAACCCCGGCCGGTGGGAGACCCAGATCACCACCCCGGTCGGTACCACCCCCACGGGCGGCGCCTCCGGCGGTGCCCTCGGCGGCGCACTGGCCAGCACCGGCAGCGGAATCCCGCTCGCCGGACTGGCCGGCGGCGCCGCCGCCCTGAGCGCGGCCGGAGTGGTGGCCTTCGCCGCCGCCCGTCGCCGCACGCTGCCGCTGGGCTGACGGTCCAGCCCGCGGCAGCCGCGCGTGCCCGCCGGTCAACGCCCGGCCGGCGGGCACGCGTACCCCGCACCGGCCGTCATGGCCCCGGCCGGTCAGCGGCGGCCGAGCAGCCTCTCGATGTCACTCAGCTGCTCGGCCGTCAGCGGCCCGTACTCCAGGGCCGCCGCGTTCTGTTCGGCCTGCGCCACGGTGCGGATGCCCGGGATCGGCACCGTCACCGGGCTGCGCGCCCACAGCCAGGCCAGCGCGCCCTGCGCCGGGGTACGGCCCCCGCTGGTGAGCACGTCCCGCACCGCCTCGAACCGCTCCCGCCACCGCGGCTCCAGCCGCCCGTCACGGAAGTACCGCAGCCAGCCGGGCGGTTCGGCCCGGATGTCGCCGGGCGCCAGACTCGCCCCCCGGCCCGGCACGCTGTCGTACTTCCCGGTCAGCACCCCCATCGCCAGCGGCCCCCGGTTGATCGCGGCCAGCCCCTCCGCCTCGCACAGCGCCAGCAGCTCCGGCGCGTCCTCCAGGACGTTGCAGTGCAACTGCACGCTCGCGCAGTGCGGCCCGGCCGCGAACACCCGCGCCCGGTCCGGCAGATCGGTGGACCAGCCGTACGCCCGGATCAGCCCCTCCGCCACCAGGTCCTCGCACACCTGCCGCAGCTCCTCGGCCGCCGCGTGCGGCGCGTCACCGATGTGCAGCTGGTACAGGTCCAGATGGTCGGTGTCCAGCCGCCGCAGTGTCGCGGTGAGCGCCCGCCGCACATAGCCGGGGCTCAGATCCGGCTCCGGCAGCATGGTGCGGGTGGCCGGGTCGAAGGTGTTGCCCCACTTGGACGCGATCACCGCCTCCGCCCGGCGGCCCCTGAGCGCCCGGCCCAGCACCTCCTCGCTGTGCCCGGTCCCGTAGCAGTCGGCGGTGTCGAAGAACGTGACCCCCAGGTCCAGCGCGCGGCGCACCGCCCGCACCGACTCCCGGTCGTCCACCTCGCCCCAGCCCAGCGGCCCGCCCGCGCCGTCCTGCCACGGGCCGCCGATCGCCCAGCAGCCGAACCCGAGCCCGCTGACCGTGATGCCCGAACGTCCCAGCGTCCGGGAAAAGTGCGTCGTCATGCCGGGGAGTGTGCCTGCTGGAGCGGGCTCCAGCGCAACAGGTGCCCCACCGGCCGGACTCAGAGCGCGAAGATCCCGAACCCGAACCCGTCCGCCTCGATCGCCCCGTCCCGCACCCGCACCCCGCGCACCTCCAGCGGACGCGGGTCGCCCTCGTACGGGAAGGTGACCGGCGCGAGGCGGGGGTTGACCACCACCAGGAAGCGCCCTCCGCGCACGTACACCAGCGGATAACCGGTGTGCAGCACCTCCACCGAGCCCCGGCTGCCCAGCTCAGGGGTGCCGCGGCGCAGCGCGATGAGGCGGCGCACCAGATGCAGCAGCGAGGTCTCGTCCGCCCGCTGGGAGGCGACATCGGGGCGGTCCGGGTCGGGGTCGAGCGGCAGATAGAAGCGGTCGGCGGGAGCGGTGGAGAACCCGGCGCCCTCGGTCGCGTCCCACTGCATGGGGGTACGGGAGCCGGCCCGGTTGTAGGTCGGCTCCAGCACGCTGCCCTCGTGCTCGGGGAGCCCCGGGATGTACCGCATGCCGATCTCGTCGCCGTAGTAGATGGCGGGCAGCGTGGGCCAGGTCAGCTGGAACGCGAAGGCGGGCGGCAGCTGTTCGGCGGTGCGCGGGCCGCAGCGCAGCCGGGAGAAGTCGTGGTTGGCGGTGGGCAGCGAGATGTAGCCCTTGTCGCCGATGAGCGCGGCGGCCGACCGCCACGCCGTGACGAAGGTCTCGGCGCTGCCGCGCCCCTCGGCCTCGAAGTAGCAGTGCTCGCGCTGCGCCCAGTGCTCGTGGACGGTGCCGGTGCCGTTGTTCCACAGCGACCGCATCGGCAACCCGTCGGAGGGGCCGCCGAACTGGAGCAGGAAGTCCGCGTGGAAACCGGCGGGCACCGAGGTCTGCGGGTCGCCCCATTCGGCGAGCAGGGCGGCCTGCCGGTGGGTGCCGTCCAGCCAGTCGCGCAGTTCGCCCCACAGCCGGCAGGTCTCCACCAGGCCCGGATCGTCCTTGACCAGGGAGTGCGCCATGTCGACCCGGAACCCGGCCAGGCCGAGCCGCAGCCAGTGGTCCATGACCTCGCGCAGCGCGGCCCGGTTGGCGCGCGGCCCCTCGGCGTCCACCGGCTGCCGCCAGGGCTCGGCGGCGTCCTGCCGGGCGTAGCCGAAGTTGAGGGCGGGCTGGCTGTCGAAGAAGTTCGGCAGATAGCCGCCGGGCCGGGAGCCGGGGGAGCGGACGAAGCCGGGCGGCAGGGCGCCGTCCGGCCCCGGCGCGCTCCAGATGTACCGGTGGTCGCCCGGGTCCTCGGCCGAGGACCGGAACCAGGGGTGTGCGTCGGAGGTGTGCCCGGCGACCAGGTCGAGCATCACCCGGATGCCGAGCCGGCCGGCCTCGTCGACCAGCCGGGCGAGGTCGTCGTCCGTGCCGTAGCGGGGGGCGAGGGCGAAGTAGTCGCTGACGTCGTAGCCGGCGTCGCGGAACGGCGAGGCGAAGCACGGGTTGAGCCAGACGGTGTTGACGCCCAGCCAGGACAGATGCTCCAGATGGGCGGTGATGCCGGCGAAGTCGCCGATGCCGTCCCCGTTGGAGTCGGCCCAGCTCTGCGGATAGATCTGGTAGAGAACGGCGTCGGCCAGCCAGGACGGTGCGGGACGGAAGGGCGGCATGCCCTTCACGTTAACGGCAGGCCGTGCCCAGATCCTGGAAGACGGCCGAGTTGAGCGCGAAGGCCCGCTTGCACTCCTCCACGATGCGCAGCCGCTCCGGGCCGTCGGCGGCGATGTCGTCCAGGGTCCGCCGGTAGCCGCGCTTGAAGGCGGCGGGGTTGTCGATGGCGTCGAAGACGTAGAAGTGGACGCCGGGGCCCTTGCGGGCGAAGCCCCACAGCTTCTCGGCGGTGCCGCGGATGATCTGACCGCCGGACAGATCGCCGAGGTAGCGGGTGTAGTGGTGCGCGACGTAGCCGGCGGGCCAGGTGGTGGCCACCTCGGTGACCCGGGCGGCGTAGGTCTCGGTGGCGGGCAGCGGGGTGATGGTGGTGCGCCAGCCGGGCCCGTCGTGCAGATGGTCGAGGTCGGCTTCGAGGGCGGCGCCGCGGGCCAGTTGCGGGTGGATGAACGGCCCGGCGACCGGGTCGGCGGCGAGGTCGGCGGTGCGGGCCTCCAGCGCGCGGTAGACGAACCACAGCTGCTCGGTGTAGCGGCGATAGGCCGCGACCCCCAGCTTTCCGCCGAGCAGGTCGCTCATGAAGGTGGAGTTCTCCGCCTGGGTGTGTGCCGCGTGGGAGGCCTCGCGGATCTGGGTGGAGAACGGGGTGACGGCGAGCGGCGTGGTCAACGGAGCCTCCGGGAGCTGGCGGCGGGGCACGGCGTACCGCCGTGCCCCGTCATCCTCCATACTTAGGCTTACCTAAGTCAAGCTCTTGCCGACACGTTGTCGGGAAAACGGGGGGCGCGGGGACTCAGGGGAGCGTGAGGATCTCCGCGCCGCTGTCGGTCACCACCAGCGTGTGCTCGAACTGCGCCGAGCGCTTGCGGTCCTTGGTGACGACCGTCCACTGGTCGTCCCACATCTCCCACTCGTGGGTGCCCAGGTTGAGCATCGGCTCGATGGTGAACGTCATCCCCGGCCGCATCACGGTGGTGGCGTTCGGGTCGTCGTAGTGCGGGACGATCAGCCCGGAGTGGAACGAGCGGTTGATGCCGTGACCGGTGAAGTCCCGCACCACCCCGTACCCGAACCGCTTGGCGTACGACTCGATCACCCGGCCGATCACATTGATCTGCCGGCCGGGCCGCACCGCCTTGATGGCCCGGTTGAGCGCCTCCCGGGTGCGCTCCACGAGCAGCCGCGACTCCTCGTCGGCCGCCGCCTCGCCGCCCACGAAGTAGGTGGCGTTGGTGTCGCCGTGCACGCCGCCCACATAGGCGGTGATGTCGAGATTGACGATGTCGCCGTCGCGCAGCACCGTCGAGTCCGGGATGCCGTGGCAGATCACCTCGTTGACCGAGGTGCACAGGGACTTGGGGAACCCGCGGTAGCCGAGGGTGGAGGGGTAGGCGCCGTGGTCGCACAGGAAGGTGTGCGCGATCTCGTCCAGCTTGTCGGTGGTCACCCCGTCCGCGATGTGCGCGGCCGTCTCGGCCATCGCCCGCGCGGCCAGCCGGCCGGCCAGCCGCATCCGCTCGACGGTCTCGTCGTCCTGTGCTTCGGGGCCGGTGTAGGGAGTGGGCCCCTTCTTGCCCACGTACTCGGGTCGGGGGATGACGGAGGGCACGGAACGCTGCGGCGAGACCGTACCGGGAACAAGAAGAGACTGGCCAGACATGCCAGCGAGTCTACGGGCGGGCAGGATGAGGGTATGGCTGCGCTCTTCCGACGAAGGATGCCGACCGGCAAGGCCGGCGAGTGGTACTACTGCCTCAAGCACCAGAAGGTCGAAGAAGGCCCCGAGTGCCCGGCCAAGGACCGGCTGGGCCCCTACGCCACCCGCGAGGAGGCGGCCCGGGCGATCGAGACGGCGCGCGAACGCGACGAGAACTGGCGCTCGGACCCCCGCTGGCGCGACCGGGAGCCGGAGCCGCCGGAGGAGGACGACGCGGACTCGCCTCCGAGCTAAGGCCAAAGGTCAACGCGCTGCGCGGTTCATTGCCTGATCGAATGAAGATCAGCTGGTAAAGCGCTTTCTGCCATACGGCCGATGACAGGCTGATCTCCGCGGCGTAAGCCGGCAAAGAGAGAGGCGTAGGCTGTGGCCAGTGACGATGACTACATGCGACGAACGGTGATCCTCGAAGAGGAGGTGCCGAACGCGGAGAGCTATATCAGCCAGTACAAGATCGGCATCGATCACCAGCAGCGTCGCCTGAGGAATCTCAATTACGAGTTGGGACGTCTGAACGAGAGGATCGGGGACGTTGACCATGACACCTGAGCAGCGTGAGCAGATGAGTGTCGACTCCATCACTCGTCTCATCGAGATGGACCACGCCGAAAGCCTGCGGCGCTGGTACGCCCTCGCCGGCGAGCCGCGGCGGTCCGCCGCCGAACGGCAGCGCATCCAGCATTACATCGACTCGCTCACCGCGATCACGCTGCCCGGCGCGCCACAATCAGAGGCCGCCTGACCGGTCCGGCCCGGGACCGGTCCCCGGGCCGGACCCGGGCCGGACCGCTCGTTCTCCGGAGCGGAGCGGGGTGGCAGGATCGGCCCCATGACTTCTCATGACGCCGCCGCCCCCGCCAAGCCCGCGCCCAAGGACCCCTGGGAGCTGCCCGATGTGTCCGGGCTCGTCTTCGGGGTGCTCGGCGGGACCGGGGA
>NZ_JBHWJL010000309.1:0-5906 GCF_042731495.1 Streptomyces sp. NPDC059853 | reverse complement strand
GTGTCCAGGAGGCGGCGCAGGTGGCGCAGGCCGGGTTCCCCGTCGGCCGCCCCGGCGAGCCAGCGGCGGAATCCCGGGATGGGTGACAGCGTGACGAAGTCGGTCAGATGGGGCAGTTGCCGGCCCACGTCCTCGATGACCTGCTTGATGAGGAAGCTGCCGAAGGAGATGCCGGCCAGTCCGTCGAGAGCGTTGTTGATCGAGTAGAGGGCCGCCGTGTCGGCCTCCTCGGGGCGCAGCGCGGGGCCGGGTTCCAGCAGCGGGGCGATGGTGCGCGGGAGGCCGCGGACCAGGGCGACCTCGACGAAGATCAGTGGTACGTCGCCGGTGGCCGGGTGGAAGAAGGCGTAGACACGGCGGTCCTCGGGCTGCAGCCGGCGCCGCAGTTCCTCGTCTCCGGTCATCGGGTGGACGCGCTCGCCGCGCAGGAGATGGCGGTGGAGCCGGGGCGAGGAGTCCCAGGTGACCTCGGCCATGCGCAGAAAGCCGCGGTTGAACCAGGAGGTGAGCAGATGGTGGAAGTCGTGGTCGAGGGGGCGCAGGCCGGGCCGGGCGGGAAGCAGCCGGCGCAGGTCGGCGCGCATGCCGACCAGGGCGAGGGTGCCGCCGGGTGCGTGGTTGAGCCGGCGCAGCAGGCGCTGGCGGGCGGGCTCGACCGCGTCGAAGAGGCCGACGAGCGCGTCGCCGTCCGGGTGTCCGGTGGCGTGGGCGTCTTCCCACCGGTGGTAGGCGGTGCGCAGCCGGTCGGCGTCGACGCCGTAGGCGGTGGTGAGGTGGGTGAAGAAGGCCAGCCGGCCGGGTTCGTCGAGTGCGGTGTAGGCGGTGAGGGCTTCGCCGGCCACGGTGCGGGCCGAGGCCTCTCCCCCGCCGCCCATCAGGGTCGCGCAGGCGCTGAGCAGCCGCTCCAGCGGGCCGAGCCGGTGGGCCATCCCCGCACCTCCTCGTGCCGGTTGTCTTGATATGCATCATGGGCTGTGATGTATATAACGCCGCACCGTAGATCACTCACGGCGGGCGCGCCAGCCCCTGGGCGGTACGGATAATCTGGGGATCCGGAGGTGGACATGGCTCGGATCCCGGAGTCCCGGCGGGTGCGGGACGCTCTGGAGAACGCGGTGATCGACGGGCGTTACCGTCCGGGGGAACGGCTGGATCCGGGCGAGCTGGCGCGCGAGTTCGGCTGTTCGCGCACCCCGATCCGGGAGGCGCTGCAGGATCTGGAGCGCTCAGGTCTGGTCCGGATCCGCCCCAAACAGGGCACCTATGTCACCGAGTTGAGCGTGCCGGAGCTGGCGGAGCGCTTCGAGGTCATGGCGGAACTGGAGGGCATGGCCGCCCGGCTGGCCGCGCGCCGTATCGAGCGGGAGGCGCTGCGGGACCTCGACGCCGCGCTGCGGGAGTGCGAGCGGCACGCGGGAGCGGACGACGCCGACGGCTACTACTACGCCAACGCCCGCTTCCACGGCATCGTCAACGACTCCTGCGGCAACGAGTATCTGCGCGCGCAGGCCCACGCGCTCAAGCGCGCGCTGCAGCCCTACCGGCGGCTCCAGCTGCGCGTTCCGGATCGGATGCGGCGCTCGCTGGCCGAGCACCGCACCATCGCCGAGGCGGTCGCGGCCGGAGAGGCGGAGCGCGCGGAGAACGCGGCCCGTGAGCATGTCCTGGTGCAGATCGAGGAGTTCAGTCAGCTGGTGCGCACCTGGCGGGAGGTCGCCAGGACCGGGTGAGAGCCGACCGCCCGGCCGGTGCTCAGGGGGCCCGGGCCAGGCTCTCCTCGATGGCGCCCACGGTGTCCAGCAGGACCCGGCCCGCGCTGCGCAGGTCGCGGTTGCGCACCGTGTCGCCGACCACCAGGGCGGCGACCGGGCCGTCCCGGCCGAGGCTGACCGGGGCGGCGAGTTCGACCAGGCCGGGGATGTGCTGGCTGGGGGCGTAGGACAGTCCGGTGCGCCGGATCCGTTCGAGGTCGCGGCGCAGGGCGTCCGCCCTGGCCGCCTCCCGGCGGGTGCGGCCCTCGCCGAGGTCGGCCGGGACGTTCGGGTTCTTGGCCAGCAGCAGCATGCCGGCCGCGGAGGCGTGGGCCGGGAAGGGCCGGCGCAGTGCGGTGGCGAGCGGGATGTGTTCCTGGCCGTAGAGGGTGCCGACGTGCTGGATCCGGGTGCCGGACAGCAGGCCGAGGCTGACGATCTTGCGGGTCAGCTGGAACAGCTCGATCAGGTAGGGGGTGACGCGGTGGCCGAGGCTGTGCAGCCGGGCCGGGCCGCTGGTGGAGGCGAGGTGGAAGAGGTAGGTGCCCAGTTGGTAGGACTTGGACTCCATGCGGATGACCAGGCCCAGTTCGGTGAGGATCCGCATCTGCCGGTGCAGGGTCGACTTCGGCTGGCCGACCCGGCGCGACAGTTCGGAGAGGGTCAGCGGGCGCGGGGCCTCGGCCAGTGCCTCCAGGACGGCGAGCGATTTGCGCAGCGGCCCGCCGCCGGGGGCGGGGTCCGCTCCGGCCCGTTCCGCCGGGCGGGCCGCCCGGAGATTCTGTCCGCCGACCACCGCGATGCTCCCGTCGCCGAAGCGCGTCCGATGGGCTCATGGCTACCGGAGTCCGGGCGGCGCGCTCAAGATCGCCGCGGGGTGCTGGCCCGTCGGGCCGCGCGATCGGTCCCTTTGTGACAGATTCGGGCGGCGGGCGGCGGGCCGTTCGGGAAAGTGGAATCGGCCGTTGAGCGGCGTGCGGCGGCGTTCCTACGCTGCCCGGCATGGCTGATGTGAACTCGGACGCGCACGTGCCGGACGGCACCGCCCGTCGCATTCTGCTGGCCGGTCCACGGTCCTTCTGCGCCGGGGTCGAGCGGGCCATCGAGATCGTCGAGCGGGCCCTGGAATCCCGCGGGTCCCCTGTCTATGTCCGCAAGCAGATCGTGCACAACGTCTCGGTCGTCGGTGATCTGGCGGCGCGCGGTGCGGTCTTCGTCGAGGAACTGGACGAGGTGCCGGACGGCGCGACGGTGGTGTTCTCCGCGCACGGGGTCTCCCCCGCCGTCCGCGAGGAGGCGGAGCGGCGCGGTCTGGACGTCATCGACGGCACCTGCCCGCTGGTCGCCAAGGTGCACGCCAAGGCGCGGCGTTACGCGGCGCGCGGCGACACCGTGGTGCTGGTGGGGCACGCCGGGCACGAGGAGGTGGAGGGCACGCTCGGGGAGGCGCCGGAGTCGATGGTGCTGGTCTCCACCCCCGAGGAGGTCCACGCGCTGCCGGCGGACGCGGCGCCCCAGGTCTCCTACCTCACCCAGACCACGCTCGGGGTGGACGACACCGCCGAGGTCCTCGGCGCGCTGCGGGAGCGGTTCCCGCTGCTGTACGAGCCGCCGTCCGAGGACATCTGCTACGCCACCACCAACCGGCAGAACGCCCTCAAGGCGATCATCCCGGAGGCCGATCTGGTGCTGGTCGTGGGCTCCGCCAACTCCTCCAACTCGGTACGGCTGGTGGAGCTCTCCCGCGCCCAGGGCACCCCGGCGGAGCTGATCGACACCGCGGCGGACATCCGCCCCGAGTGGCTGGCCTCGGCCCGCACCATGGGGCTGACCGGCGGTGCCTCGGCACCGCCCGCCCTGGTCGAGGAGGTGGTGACCGCGCTGTCCGGGTACGGGCCCGTCTCCGTCGAGGAGCGCGAGATCACCCGCGAAACCGTGCACTTCGAACTCCCCTCGGCCGTGCGCGGCGCAGCGCAGCAGCCGGCGGGGGGCCCATCCAGCTGAATGGGAGAGACGTGTCCCCAAGTGTGCTCAACCGTGTAAGCAGTCCCCGGCGGCTGAAGGAGCTGGCGCCCGGTCAGCTGCCCGTGCTGGCCCGGGAGATCAGGGAGTTCCTGGTCGAGCGGGTGTCCGCGGCCGGCGGGCATCTGGGGCCGAACCTGGGCGTGGTCGAGCTGACGATCGCGCTGCACCGGGTGTTCGACTCGCCTGCCGACCGAATCGTCTTCGACACCGGCCACCAGTCGTACGTGCACAAGCTGCTCACCGGCCGGCAGGACGATTTCGCCACGCTGCGCGCGGCGGGCGGACTGTCCGGCTATCCGGCGCGCCGGGAGTCGCCGCACGACCACGTGGAGAACTCGCACGCGTCCACCGCCCTGTCGTGGGCGGACGGTCTGCTGCGGGCGCAGCGGCTGCGCGGCGAGTCCGGCCGCCGGGTGGTGGCGGTGATCGGCGACGGCGCGCTCACCGGTGGCCTGGCCTGGGAGGCGCTGAACAACCTCGGCGGCGGCAGCGAGCCGGTGGTGGTCGTCCTCAACGACAACGGCCGGTCCTACGACCCCACGGTGGGCGGGCTGGCCGCGCATCTGGCGGCGCTGCGCGGCGGGCGGTGCGCGGGCCGGAACCTGTTCGAGCATCTGGGGTTCGGCTATCTGGGCCCGGTGGACGGGCACGACATCGCGGCGGTTGAGGCGGCGTGCCGCCGGGCGGTGGCGCTGGGCGGGCCGGTGGTGGTCCACTGCGTCACCGAGAAGGGCCGCGGGTATCCGCCGGCGGAGCGGGACGAGGCCGACCGGATGCACGGGATCGGTGTCATCGACCCGGCCACCGGCCGGCCGCGCCCGGCCGGTTCGTCCTCGGTGAGCTGGACGAAGGCGTTCGGTGCGGAGCTGGAGCGGGTGGCGGCCGAGCGTCCCGAGGTGGTGGCGCTGACCGCGGCGATGCTGCGGCCGGTGGGGCTGCACGGGTTCGCCCGGCGCTTCCCCGACCGGGTGTTCGACGTGGGGATCGCCGAGCAGCACGCGGCGACCACCGCCGCCGGGCTGGCCATGGGCGGTCTGCGTCCGGTGGTGTGTCTGTACGCGACGTTCCTGAACCGGGCGCTGGACCAGATCCTGATGGATGTGGCCCTGCACGGTCTGCCGGTGACCTTCGTGCTGGATCGCGCGGGGATCACCGGGCCGGACGGCGCCAGTCACCACGGCATGTGGGACATGGCGCTGCTGGGCGCGGTGCCGGGCATGCGGGTGGCGGCGCCGCGGGACGCGGAGCGGCTGGCCGAGCTGCTGCGGGAGGCGGTGGCCGTCACGGACGGGCCGACCGCGCTGCGGTTCCCCAAGGGCAGCCCGGGGCCGGCGATCGAGGCCCTGACCCGGATGGAGGGCCTGGACATCCTGCACCGCACCCGGTCGCTGCCGCTGGATGTGCTGCTGGTGAGCGCCGGGGCACTGGCGGGCCCGGTGGTGCGGGCGGCGGAGATCCTGTCCCGTTCCGGTGTCGGGGTGACGGTCGTCGATCCCCGCTGGCTGCTGCCGGTCAGCCCGGCGCTGGTCCATCTGGCCTCCCGGCACCGGCTGGTGCTGTCCGTCGAGGACGGGCTGCGGGCCGGCGGGGTGGGCGCCGCGCTCGCCCAGGCGTGTGCCGACGCCGGGGCCGGCACCCCGGTGCACGCGCTGGGGCTGCCGCGGGAGTTCCTTCCGCACGGGGAGCGGCGCCAGCTGCTCGCCGCGGCCGGCCTGAGTGCCGAGGCACTCGCCCGGACCGCCCTGTCCCTGCACGGTGCCCTCGCGGTGCCGGACGTTCCCTCTCTGGAAAGGACCCCGCGGTGACCCAGGTCGCGCTCGGTATGCCCGCCCCGCCGCCCGTCACGCTGGCCGCCCGCCGCCCCACCCGTCAGCTGCGGGTGGGCACGGTCGGGGTCGGCAGCGATCACCCGATCTCGGTGCAGTCGATGACCACGACGGTCACGGCCGATGTGAACGCCACGCTCCAGCAGATCGCCGAACTCACGGCGGCCGGCTGCGACATCGTCCGGGTGGCCTGCCCCAGCGCCGACGACGCGGCGGCGCTGCCGGAGATCGCCCGCAAGTCGAAGATCCCGGTGATCGCGGACATCCACTTCCAGCCCAAGTACGTGTTCGCGGCGATCGAGGC
>NZ_JBHWJL010000308.1:0-5911 GCF_042731495.1 Streptomyces sp. NPDC059853 | reverse complement strand
CGGCCGCACGGGGGGGTCACGCCGGTGCGGAGCCCCCCGCTCCGCGTCCGGCGGATCTGGCCCGCCGGGACGGCTGAGGCCGCCCCGGCGGGAAGGACCGGCGGCAGGTGCGGGGCGTCAGCCCTTGACGCACACCACCTGCCGCAGCCGCGCCACCACCTCGACGAGGTCCCGCTGGGCGTCGATGACCTGCTCGATCGGCTTGTAGGCGCCGGGGATCTCGTCCACCACCCCGGCGTCCTTGCGGCACTCCACGCCCCGGGTCTGCTCGGCCAGGTCCCGGGCGGTGAACCGCTTCTTCGCCTGGTTGCGGCTCATCCGCCGGCCCGCGCCGTGCGAGGCGGAGCGGAAGGAGTCGGTGTTGCCCAGGCCCTTGACGATGTACGAACCGGTGCCCATCGAGCCGGGGATGATCCCGTACTCGCCGCTGCCGGCCCGGATCGCCCCCTTGCGGGTGACCAGCAGGTCCACGCCGTCGTACCGCTCCTCGGCGACATAGTTGTGGTGGCAGGAGATGACCTCGCCGAAGGTGGGCTTGGCCTTTCCGAACTCCTTGATGATCACATTGCGCAGCAGCCCCATCATCACCTCCCGGTTGCGCCGGGCGTATTCCTGCGCCCAGAACAGGTCGTGCCGGTAGGCGGCCATCTGCGGGGTGTCCGCGACGAAGACGGCCAGATCCCGATCGACCAAGCCCTGATTGTGCGGCAGTTTCTGCGCCACTCCGATGTGGAACTCGGCCAGTTCCTTGCCGATATTGCGGGATCCCGAGTGCAGCATCAGCCATACCGCGTCCTCGGTGTCGACGCACACCTCGATGAAGTGATTGCCGCCGCCCAGGGTTCCCATCTGGAGGCCGGCCCGCTCGCGCCGGAAGCGCACCTGTTCGGCGATACCCCCGAAACCGGACCAGAAGTCGTCCCAGCCGGCGCCCTTGAGGCCGTAGACCCGGGCGGGGTCCACCGGGTCCCGGTGCGTCCGGAAGCCGACCGGGATGGTCTCCTCGATGCGCGAGCGCAGCCGGGAGAGGTCACCGGGCAGGTCCGAGGCGGTCAGGGAGGTCCGCACGGCGGTCATGCCGCAGCCGATGTCCACCCCGACGGCCGCCGGGCAGACCGCGCCGCGCATGGCGATCACCGAGCCCACCGTGGCGCCTTTTCCGTAGTGCACGTCCGGCATGACGGCCAGGCCCTCGACCCAGGGAAGGGTCGTCACGTTCCGCAGCTGGCGCATGGCGCCGTCCTCGACGGTCGCGGGATCCGCCCACATCCGGATCGGCACCCGTGCCCCGGGTACTTCGGTGTATCCCATGATTTCCTCAATCCCCCTGGTGATGATCGGATTTCATTGTGGCGCCAGTGCCCGGTGCGGCGGCAACCGGTTTTGCGGGCCCAAGGGCGGGGCAACAGACTCCCCTTGTGATGTCGGAGAGCGGACCTCTATGGTTGAGCCGCTACAACCGCCTTGATCAGAAACTGATCCGACGGCGTGTTTTTCGATCAGCAGGCCAAGGAGGGACCCGCCCATGGCCAGTCATGGACGTCATCGCCGCTACAAGCCCAGCACGGTCTCCCGCGCGTCGCTGACGGTCACCGCGGGCGGTGCGGGGCTCGCGCTGCCGCTGATCAGCGCCACCGGCGCCGAGGCCGCGTCGGTGGAGACCTGGGACAAGGTCGCCGAATGCGAGAGCAGCGGCCGGTGGGACGTCGACACGGGCAACGGCTACTTCGGCGGTCTGCAGTTCAAGCAGAGCACCTGGGAGGCGTTCGGCGGCACCGCCTACGCCCCGCGGGCCGACCAGGCCACCAAGGACCAGCAGATAGCCGTGGCCGAGGAGGTCCTGGACACCCAGGGACCGGGGGCCTGGCCCAGCTGCTCCTCCCGCGCCGGTCTGACCCGGGACGGGGTCGACCCGGGGGTCTCCCCGGATGCCGGTGCCCCCGGCCGCGCCGAGGAGAGCGCCGAGCCCGCGGCGGCCGCCCCGGCCGGCGAGGTGCGCACCCAGGCGGCCGGGCTCACCCGTACCGAGACCGCCGATCCGTACGAGGTGGTGCGCGGCGACACCCTCTCCGCGATCGCCCGCACCCATGAGGTGACCGGCGGCTGGCAGTCGCTGTACGACCTCAACCGCGAGGTCATCGGCGGCAACCCCGATCTGATCTTCCCGGGCCAGCGGCTCACCCTGGCCGGCGGCGGCGCGACCCACGCGCCCGAACGGGCCAGGGAGACCCCGCCCGAGCAGACCGCGGAGCCCGAGCCGGAGCCGGCGCCCGCCCCGGCACCCGAACCGGAGCCAGAGCCGGAGCCGGAGCCCGCTCCCGAGGCGGCCGGGTACTCCTCGCCGGTGGACGCGTCCACCGGTACGGCCTACCGCACCACCGGCAGCCTGTGGTCGCGGGGCTACCACACCGGCGTCGACTTCCCGGTGTCCACCGGCACCTCGGTGAAATCGGTGTCCGGGGGCACGGTCGTCTCGGCCGGCTGGGCGGGGTCCTTCGGTTATGAAGTGATCGTCCGGCACACCGACGGCAAATTCAGCCAGTACGCGCATCTGTCGCAGATCTCGGTGTCCGCCGGGCAGCCGGTCAGCGGCGGGCAGCAAGTGGGACGGGCCGGGTCCACCGGCAATTCCACCGGCCCGCATCTGCACTTCGAGATCCGTACCGGTCAGGGCTTCGGCACCGATATCGACCCGGTGGCCTATCTGCGCGCGAACGGCGTCACCCTCTGAGGCATTCCGCAGGGTGCCGGTGTGTTCTCCCGCACCGGCACCCCCTGGAAACCGGACAGATGCTCCACTAACCACCCAGAATGAGGAAGACCTCGTTCCGTTTTCTTCCCTCCGCTGCCACCGGGTCAGTACCCTCGACACTCCGAGGCCAATTCCGGCATATGCAGGAGACATTGGAGACGTCGATGGAACGACCCGCCTGGGCGCCGCAGGGCATCGATCTGTCCGTGCCGAGTGTTTCCCGTATGTACGACTTCTATCTCGGCGGTTCGCACAACTTCGAGGCGGACCGTATCGCCGCCCGCGCGGCGATCGAGGCGTTTCCAGGACTCCCCAAAATCATGCAGACCAATCGCGCCTTTATGCGGCGGGCCGTACGTCACGCCCGGGCCGCCGGGGTGACCCAGTTCCTCGACATCGGCTCCGGAATACCCACCTTCGGCGCCGTCCACGAGATCGCCCGGGAGGGCGGGAGCGATGCGCGGGTCGTCTACGTCGACAACGACCCGATCGCCGTCGCCCACAGCCGCGCCGTCCTCGACGGCCAGGAGGGCACCGGGGTGGTCGCCGCCGACTTCCGCGACCCGGCGGCCATCCTGGACAGCGAGCCGGTGCGCCGGCTGATCGACTTCGGCCGGCCGGTCGCCGTCCTGCTGGTGGCCCTGCTGCACTTCGTGGACGACAGCGACGAGCCGGCGGCGGCCCTGGCCCGGCTGCGCGCGGTGCTGGCCCCCGGCAGCCTGCTCGTCATCTCGCACGCCTCCACCGACACCGGCCCCCGCACCGCCGACCAGGGCAGCCGGATCTCGGAGGTCTACCGGCGCGGCGGCGCCACCCTCGTGCTGCGCTCGCGCGCGGAGGTGCTGCGCTTCTTCGACGGATTCGAGCTGCTGGAGCCCGGCCTGGTGGCTCCGCCCGACTGGCGGCCCGACGAACCGGTGGACGAGGACGATCCGGTGGTCTACACGGGCCTCGTCGGGGTGGGGCGCGCCGCGTGAGCACTCCGCCGGCCGGCCCGCCCGCCACCCCCCACCGACCCGAGGTGCCCGCCGACGGGCTGCGCAGATTCGCCCGCATCTGGTGCCGCGCCGTCTATCCGGCCACCGCCACCTCGCTCACCCGCCCCGAGTTCGAGGAATTGCTGCTCGGCCTGGCGGACACCCTCGCCACCGCGCTGCGGGCCCGGCCCTTCGACCCCTCCCCCGGCCGCGAGGTGGGCGAGGCGCTGGTCGCCGCGCACTGCACGGATCCGGACGCGCTGCCCCGGGTGCTGGGGGTGCTGGACGCGTATCTGCTGCTGTACTGCGTGGACGCGGCCGGGCTGCCCGCCGACGAGGCGCGGAACCGCTGCACCCGGCTCCAGCACGCGATGGCGGCCGGGTTCTCGCGGGCGCTCCAGGCGCGGACCCGGTGCGAGCAGGAGTCGCTGTCGCGGGCGGCGGTCACCGCGCAGCGGGAGATCGGGGCGGCGCTGCACGAGAGCGAGGCCCGGTTCCGTGCGGTGTTCGCGAAGG
Organism: Streptomyces sp. NPDC059853; assembly: GCF_042731495.1. Classification (NCBI taxonomy): domain Bacteria; kingdom Bacillati; phylum Actinomycetota; class Actinomycetes; order Kitasatosporales; family Streptomycetaceae; genus Streptomyces; species Streptomyces sp. NPDC059853. Next base: position 1,666 of record NZ_JBHWJL010000308.1, on the reverse strand, counting down.
CGGGTCTGGGGATCGGCATCGCCGACATGGAGGGCAACATCCTCGATGTCAACAGCGCGCTGGTGCGGATGTTCGGCGGCTCCGAGTACCAGGTGCGCAGCCGCAACGTGCTGGAGCTGGGGCATCCGGAGGACACCCCCGAGGTGTGGCGGATGCAGGGCGAGCTGATGCGCGGCGAGCGCGAGCAGTACCAGGCGGAGAAGCCGTACCACCGTTCGGACGGCACGGTGCTGTGGACCAATCTGACGGTGTCGCTGCTGCGGGACGCGGAGGGCGAGCCGCAGTACATGCTGGCGATGCTGGAGGACGTCACCGAGCGCCGGCTGTTCCAGCTGCGGCTGCGCTACCAGGCCACCCATGACGCGCTGACGGATCTGCCCAACCGGGCGCTGTTCTTCGAACGGCTGGAGCAGGCGCTGGCACCGGGTTCCCCGGTCGGCCGGATCGGCCTGTGCTACCTGGACCTGGACGGGTTCAAGGCCGTGAACGACAGCCTGGGGCACGCGGTGGGCGATCAGCTGCTGATCGCGGTGGCCGAGCGGCTGCAGAGCCGGATCAGCGGCCCGGGGCGGCTGCTGGCCCGGATCGGCGGGGACGAGTTCGTGGCACTGGTGACCGATCCGCGCTCGCCCGCGGCCGTCACCGAGGTGGCCGAACGGGCGCTGGCGGCGCTGTCGGTGCCGGTGGAGGTGGCCGGGCGGGAACTGCTGGTGCGGGCCAGTATCGGAGTGGTGGAGGGTGCCACCGGTGAGCTGTCCTCCTCGGAGGTGCTGCGCAGCGCGGACATCACCATGTACCGGGCGAAGGCGCAGGGCGGCAACCGGTACGCGCTGGCGGACCCGGACCGGGACGCGCGGGCGATCAGCCGGCACCATCTGACGCACCATCTGCCGGCGGCGCTCAAAGGCAGCGAGTTCTTCATCGAGTACCAGCCGCTGATCACGATGAGCGACGGGTCGCTGGAGGGCGCGGAGGCGCTGGTGCGCTGGAGCCATCCGCGGCACGGGGTGCTGGGGCCCGACCGGTTCATTCCGCTGGCCGAGCACACCGGGCTGATCGTGCCGCTGGGTCGCTGGGTGCTCCAGGAGGCGGTGCGGCAGGCGTGCGAGTGGCAGGTGCGGGGCATCGGCGGAGCCAGGCCGCTGCGGGTGAACGTGAATCTGTCGCCGCGTCAGCTGCACCATCCGGAGCTGGTGGAGGACACGGTGGCGGTGCTGGAGGAGGCCGGGCTGCCGCCGAGTTCGCTGTGTCTGGAGGTGACGGAGTCGGCGATGGTCTCGGCGGACGACCAGGAGCTGAAGCCGCTGCGGCAGCTGGCGGAGCTGGGGGTGGGCATCGCGCTGGACGATTTCGGCACCGGCTACTCCAATCTGGCCAATCTGCGGTATCTGCCGGCCAGCACGCTGAAGCTGGACCGGTCCTTCACCCAGGGACTCCAGCAGCAGCCGGCCGACCCGGTGGATCTGAAGATCGTGGAGTCGATCGTCTCGCTGGCGCACACCCTCCAGTTGTCGGTGACCGTGGAGGGCGTGGAGACGCAGGCGCAGGCGCGGCAGCTGCGGGAGCTGGGGTGCGATTCGGCGCAGGGCTGGTACTACGCGCGCCCGGGTCCGCCGTTAATACCCCCCGCCAGCGACAGCCACGGCGGAAGCTCTCCGATGGGCCG
>NZ_JBHWJL010000307.1:0-5983 GCF_042731495.1 Streptomyces sp. NPDC059853 | reverse complement strand
GTGAAGAAGGACGCGGCCGACCGCTCCCCGCTCTCCACCGCCCGCACGGCGGCCCGCAGGGCGGCGGCCGGGTCCGCGGGGGCGCCCTCGGCGGACGGCGGCGGCTGGCTCCCGTCGGTCACAGCGAACTCCAGTCATGGTCCGGGTAGTGGTGCACCGGGGCCGAGATGTCATCCAGCGCCCGGCAGATCTCGTCAGGAAGCCTAAGGTCCTCCACTGACAACACCTCGTTCAGCTGCTGCGCCGTGCGCGCCCCCACGATCGGCGCGGCCACCCCGGGCCGGTCCCGTATCCAGGCGAGCGCCACCTGCGCCGGGGTGACGGCCAGCCCATCGGCCGCCGTGGCCACCGCGTCCACCACCCGGCGGCCCGGCGCGTCCAGGTAGGGGGCGACGAATCCGGCCAGGGTGCTGGAGGCACCGCGCGAGCCGGGCGGGGTGCCGTGCCGGTACTTCCCGGTCAGCACCCCGCGGCCCAGCGGCGAGGACGGCAGCAGCCCCACCCCCAGGTCCAGCGCGGCCGGCAGCACCTCGCGCTCGACGCCGCGCTGGAGGAGCGAGTACTCCATCTGCGTGCTGGCCAGCCGGGTGCGCGCCCCCGGCACGCCCAGCTGCCAGGTGGCGGCCTTCGCGAGCTGCCAGCCGCAGAAGTTGGACACACCGGCGTACCGGGCCCGGCCACTGCTCACCGCGATGTCCAGGGCCTGGAGGGTCTCCTCCAGCGGGGTCATCGGATCGAAGGCATGGACCTGCCACAAATCGACGTAGTCGGTGCCCAGCCGCTCCAGCGAGGCGTCCAGGGCGGCCAGCAGATGGCCCCGGGAGGCGTCGAAGCGCCGGTCCGGATCGGGCACGCTGCCCGCCTTGGTGGCGATCACCAGCTCGGAGCGCGGCACCAGGGAATCCAGCAGCCGGCCCAGCAGGTACTCGGCCCCGCCGTCCGCGTACACATCCGCGGTGTCCAGCAGGGTGCCACCCGCCTCCCAGAACATCTTCAGCAGCTCCGCGGCGTCCGGCTCCTCCGTGTCCCTCGCCCACGTCAACGTGCCGAGCCCGAGCCGGGATACGCGCAGGCCGGTGTGGCCCAGATGCCGAAGATCCATGGCCGTTGAGCGTACTGGCGCCGCGGGGTAGAGTCCGTCGCAAGGGCAGGTTACCGACGAGTAGAGGCGGTTGTATGCGGCTCGGAATCAACCTCGGATACTGGGGCGCCGGAATGGACGCCGACAACCTCGCCGTCGCCCAGGAAGCCGACCGGCTCGGCTACGCCGTGTGCTGGGCCGCCGAGGCCTACGGCTCGGACGCGCCGACCGTGCTGAGCTGGGTCGCCGCCAGGACCGAGCGGATCGACGTCGGCTCCGCCATCCTCCAGATCCCCGCCCGCGCCCCCGCCATGACCGCCATGACCGCCGCCACCCTCGACTCCCTCTCCGGCGGCCGGTTCCGGCTCGGCCTCGGGGTCAGCGGCCCCCAGGTCTCCGAGGGCTGGTACGGCGTCAGGTTCGACAAGCCGCTCGCCCGCACCCGCGAGTACGTGGAGATCGTCCGCACCGCCATGTCCCGGCAGCGGCTCACCCACCAGGGCGAGCACTGGACCCTCCCGCTGCCCGACGGCCCCGGCAAGCCCCTCAAGCTCACCGTGCACCCCGTGCGCGAGCGCATCCCGCTCTACATCGCCGCCATCGGCCCGAAGAACCTCCGCCAGACCGGCGAGATCGCCGACGGCGCCCTGCTCATCCTCTTCTCGCCCGAACACGCCGAACACACCTCCCTCGCACCGCTGCGCGAGGGCCGCGCCGCCATCGGCGCCGACCTGAGCGGCTTCGACATCGCCCCCACCGTCCCGCTCGCCGTCGGCGACGACCTCGACACCCTCACCGACCACTTCCGCCCCTACACCGCCCTGTACGTCGGCGGCATGGGCAGCCGCGAGCAGAACTTCTACAACCGCCTCGCCCGGCGCATGGGATACGAGAAGGAGGCCGCCGAGATCCAGGACCACTACCTGGCCGGCGACAAGCACGCCGCGGCCGCCGCCGTGCCCCGCTCCCTCATCGACTCCACCACCCTCGTCGGCCCGGTGGACCGCATCGCCGACCGGATGCGCGCCTACGCCGAGGCCGGCGTCACCACGCTCTCCCTCGCCCCGGCCGGGCTCACCCTCGACGAGCGCATCGCCGCCGTACGGGCCGGGGCCGAGGCCCTGGAGCGGGCCGGAGTCGGCTGAAAGCCTGCGGCCGTGGTGGGGGCTCGGGGGTCTCCCCGCCACGGCCGTCACCCAGCCCAACGACCCTGCCCCGGCGGGGGTTACTCCCCGATCCGGATCCGGCACGCCGGGGGGTGTCCGGTGGAGGGCGCCGGCCAGGCGGGATCCACCGGACACCCCCTACGCTGGCCGCATGCCCACCATGCTGCTGCTGCGCCACGGCAGGACCACCGCCAACTCCTCCGGGGTGCTCGCCGGCCGCGCCCCCGGCACCGGCCTCGACGACTTCGGCCGCCGCCAGGCCGCCGCCCTGCCGGACCGGCTCGCCGGGGTGCCGCTGGCCGCCGCCGTGCACAGCCCGCTCCAGCGCTGCGTGGAGACCCTCGCACCGCTGCGCGCCGCCCGGCCCGGGCTCCCGGTGCACGCCGAGGAGCGGGTCACCGAGTGCGACTACGGCGAGTGGACCGGACGGACCCTGCGCGAACTCGCCGAACTGCCCCTGATGGCCACCGTCCGCAGCCGGCCCTCCGCCGTCCGCTTCCCCGGCGGCGAGGCGATGCGCGCCATGGCCGAGCGCGTGGTCAGCGCGGCGGCCGACTGGGACGCCCGGATCGCCCGCGAACACGGCCCCGACGCCATCTGGCTGCTGTGCACCCACGGCGACAACATCAAGGCCCTGGTCGCCGACGCCCTCGGCCTCCACCTCGACCAGTTCCAGCGCATCGCCCCGCACCCCGCCTCCGTCACCGCCATCCGCTACGGCGACCACCACCCCCTGCTGCTGCGCTTCGGCGACACCGGTGACCTCAGCGAGTTCGCGCCGCACACCCCGGCGGCCGAACGCGACGTGGCCGCCGAGACCGATGCGCCGGTGGGGGGCGGTGCCTAGGCACCGAGATCGTGATGCGCAGTAGGGTGCCAGTGTCGACCGACAACAGTCCGTCCCCGACCCCTGGGAGCAGTACGTGTCCCGTCAGGTGTTCCTCTACGACCCTCCGGAACGATTCGTCGCCGGGACGGTCGGACTGCCTGGCCGGCGCAGCTTCTACCTCCAGGCCACGGCCGGCCGCCGCATCACGAGCGTCGCCCTGGAGAAAGCCCAGGTGGAAGCGCTCGCCCAGCGCATCGACGAACTGCTCGACGAGGTGGTGCGCCGCTCCGGCGGCTCCACCTCCGTGCCCGCCGTCGCCCCGGCCGAACTCGCCGACACCGGACCGCTCCAGATGCCCGTCGAGGAGGAGTTCCGGGTCGGCACCATGGCCCTGGCCTGGGACGGCGAGAACGAGCGGATGATCGTGGAGGCCCAGGCCCTCGTGGAACTCGACGCCGACTCCGAGGAGGAGTTCGCCGAGGCCGAGGAACGGCTGCTGCGCGATGACGAGAACGGCCCGCCCATGCTGCGGGTCCGGCTCTCCGGCACCATGGCCCGCGCCTTCGCCAAGCGCGCCCTGGAAGTGGTCGGCGCCGGCCGCCCGCCGTGCCCGCTGTGCAGCCTGCCGCTCGACCCGGAGGGACACGTATGTCCGCGCCAGAACGGATACCGGCGCAGCCAGGCATGACACCCGATCAGCAGGAGGAGACCGCCAAGATCCTCGCGCACGGCCGGCTCACCGTCCTGGGCCGGATCCCCGACGCCTCCAACGCGGTGCTCTACGCCACGGCGGAACTCGGCGGCCGTACCGTGCCCTGTGTGTGCAAGCCGGTGGCCGGCGAACGCCCGCTGTGGGACTTCCCCGAGGGCAATCTGGCCCGCCGTGAGGTCGCCGCCTACGAGGTGTGCCGGGCGCTGGGCTGGGACCTGGTGCCGCCCACCGTGCTGCGCGAGGGGCCGGGCGGCGAGACCATGTGCCAGCTGTGGGTGGGCCCCGACCCGCTGGCCGAGGACGCGGAGCCTGCCGAGGACGAGGACGAGGACGAGGACGGGAGCGGGGACGGGCCCCGGGCCGGGGAGACCGGCGCGGCGCCCGGCGAGCTGCTCGCGCTCACCGAGGGGCCCGAGGCAGGCCCCGGCTGGCGGGCCATCGGTCAGGTGGAGACGGCCGACGGCACCCCCGCCCTGCTGGTGCACGCCGACGACCCGCGGCTGCGCCGGCTCGCCGTCCTGGACGCCGTCATCAACAACGGCGACCGCAAGGGCGGCCATCTGCTGCCGCAGCCCGACGGCCGGCTCCACGGCATCGACCACGGTGTGACCTTCCACACCGAGGACAAGCTGCGCACCCTGCTGTGGGGCTGGGCCGGCGAGCCGCTGCCGGACGGCGTGCCGCGGGCCCTGACGTCCCTCGCCGACGCGCTGGCCGACCCCGCCGGCGGCCCGGGCGCCCGGATCGCCGAGCTGATCAGCCCCGCCGAGTACGCGGCGCTGCGCGAGCGGGTCGCGGAACTGCTGCGGACCGGCCGCCACCCGCGCCCGGGCGGCGAGTGGCCCGCCATCCCCTGGCCGCTGATCTGAGGGCCCGGGCGGGCCCGGGGCCCGCCGTGTAACCGGGGGCACCTGCGGATAGGCTCGTGACATGTATGCCTGGCCCGCCTCCGAGGTCCCCGCGCTGCCTGGTCAGGGCCGCGACCTCAGGATTCACGACACCGCCACCGGGAGCCGGGTGACCCTCACCCCCGGGCCCGTGGCCCGGCTCTACGTCTGCGGCATCACGCCCTACGACGCCACCCATCTGGGACACGCGGCCACCTACACCGCGTTCGACCTGGTGCAGCGGGTGTGGCTGGACAACGGGCGGCAGGTGCACTACGTACAGAACGTCACCGACATCGACGACCCGCTGCTGGAGCGGGCGACGGCCACCGGCGAGGACTGGACGGCCCTCGCGCAGCGCGAGACGGAGCTGTTCCGCGAGGACATGACCGCGCTGCGGATGCTGCCGCCCAGCCACTACATCGGCGCGGTGGAGGCCATACCGGGCATCGTCCCGCTGGTGGAGCGGCTGCGCGACCAGGGCGCCGCCTACGAACTCGACGGTGACATCTACTACTCGGTCGCCTCCGACGAGCACTTCGGCTCGGTCTCCGGGCTGGACGCGGCGACCATGCGGGCGCTGTCCGCCGAACGCGGCGGCGACCCCGACCGCCCCGGCAAGAAGAACCCGCTCGACCCGCTGCTGTGGCTGGCGGCCCGCCCCGGCGAGCCCTCCTGGGACGGCGGCAGCCTGGGCCCCGGCCGCCCCGGCTGGCACATCGAGTGCGTGGCCATCGCCCTGGAGCACCTGGGCATGGGCTTCGACGTCCAGGGCGGCGGCTCCGATCTGGCCTTCCCGCACCACGAGATGGGCGCCTCGCACGCGCAGACGCTCACCGGCGCGTACCCCTTCGCGCTGAGCTACGTGCACGCCGGCATGGTCGGCTACGAGGGCGAGAAGATGTCCAAGTCGCGGGGCAATCTGGTCTTCGTCTCCCAGCTGCGGCGGGACGGCGTGGACCCGGCCGCCATCCGGCTCGCCCTGCTGTCGCGGCACTACCGCAGCGACTGGGAGTGGGACGGGCAGGTCCTGGCCGAGGCCACCGAGCGGCTGGGCCGCTGGCGGGCCGCCGTCTCCCGCCCGGACGGGCCGCCCGCGCTCGCCGTCGTCGAGGAGATCCGCGACGCGCTGGCCGACGACCTCGACGCCCCGGCCGCGCTCGCGGCCGTGGACCGCTGGGCCGGGGCCCAGGCCACCGGCGGCGGCGAGGACACCGGCGCCCCCGGTGTGGTCTCGCGGGCCGTGGACGCCCTGCTGGGCGTCGCGCTCTGAACGGCGGCCGGGCCCGTACGGACGCCGTACGGGCC
>NZ_JBHWJL010000306.1:0-6054 GCF_042731495.1 Streptomyces sp. NPDC059853 | reverse complement strand
GGGGGGGGCCGCGCCGGGGGTGGCGCGGCCCCGGTGGGCGGTCAGTCGGTGCCGGTCGCGTCGAGCGCCTGCTCGGGCGTGATCTCGCCGTTGCACAGCCGGCGGATGGCGTGGGCGAGCGTCCAGGCGTCGCCCGGCAGGTGGTCGCACAGGGCGCCGGCGAGCTGGGCGGCGGTGGCGAGCCGCTGTTCGGCATCGGTCCGGACGGCGGCGCGTCGGCGGGCGGAGTGCCATGCCGCGTGATACCGGCGGGCGGCGGCACGCTGGCTGAACGTTTCGTCGATGGCTGGGCCGATGCGGGCGAGCTGGTCGCGGATGGCGTCCCACGCGGCGGTGATCACTCGGTCTCCCAGTCGTCGTTGCGGTGGGCGCGGCGGGCGCGTTGGGTGCTGCGCCGGGTGGCGCGGAGACGTTCGGCGGCGGCCTCGGCGCGGGTAGCTCGGGCGTCGAGCTGGCGGATGCCGTCGCGCATGAGGTCGGCCTCGTCGGGCAGTAGCCGGCCGCCCTCGGCGCGGTCGACCAGGTGCAGCAGCTCGGCGGCCTCGGCGGCGGGAGCGGTCATCGGACGGCCGCCACGCCGCGCAGCAGCCGGGGCGCCTCGTAGCTGACGGTGAGTACGCCGTCGGCGGCGCGGACCTCGGCGGCGTCGAGCTGGCGGCCGTCGCCGCGCAACTCCTCACCGACGATCGCGAGCATGGTGCTCACGTCGGCGGGGGCGGCGGGCAGGCCGAGGCGGTGCTCGATGCGGGTCACCTGCACGGTGTGCCGGGTGGGCTGCATGGTCAGTCTCCAGTCGTGAGCGTGGTGGCGGCGGGGGTGAGGGCGTAGGGGATCGGCGCGTCGGCGTCCGGGTGCGGCCACGACCACTCGCCGTCGTCGTGGCCGTCGGCCGGGTCGTGGCCGGGGTCCTCGGCGCACTGGGCCCAGTAGCCGTACGGGGTGGCCCACTGCTCGGTGCAGGCGCCGGGCTCGGGGTCCGGCGGCGGCGGGAGGATGCCCAGCCGGGCAAGGCCAGCGCCGAGGACCAGCTCGACGGTGGCGCTGCCGATGGCGGTAAGGGGGGCGCTCAGCCCGGCGAGAAACGCGCGGTCGTACTCGTCCTCGGTCAGGACGTGCCGCCACCCGGGCGCCTCGTGCTCGTCCGGGTCGGCCGGCTGGTCGAGCTGGTCGGCGTGCGCGTCGAGGTGGTCGGCGGCAAGCAGCACGCCGCGCGCCGTGCGGGCCCCCCGGTCGTCGTACACGGTGCCGTGGTGGGCGCGGAGGGCGGTCGCCAGTTCCCGGGCGGCGATGGCGAGCAGCCGGGCGAGAGCGGGCGGCGGCGGGGTGGGGCGGGTCTCGGTCACGAGAGGTTCCTCGGGTCGGATCGGTCCGGGGGGTGGCCGGCCGCTCCCGCGCGCGGCGGGGCGGCCGACCGGTCGAGCGGTGACGCTCGGGTCAGAACGGGGGTTCGGTGAGGGCTGCCTGGCCCCAGGGGTCGCGTTGGGGCTGTTGGTGGCCCTGGGGCGCGCGATTGTGCTGGGGGGCGCTCTGACGGCCGTTCGCGCCGTTCCGGGTGATCGCCGCGGTGGCGGTCTTGAGGCTGGGGCCGACTTCTTCGACGTCCAGCTCGTAGACGGTGCGCTTGATGCCTTCGCGGTCGTCGTAGGTCCGCTGCTTGAGGCGGCCCTGGACGATGACGCGGATGCCCTTGGTGAGGGATTCGGCGGCGTTCTCGGCGGCCTGTCGCCAGACGGAGCAGGTGAGGAACAGGGCGTCGCCGTCGCGCCATTCGTTGCTCTGCTTGTCGAAGATGCGCGGCGTGGACGCGATGCGGAACTTGGCGACGGCGGCGCCGGAGGGGGTGAAGCGGAGTTCGGGGTCGTCGACCAGGTTGCCGACGATCGTGATGACGGTCTCGCCTGCCACAAGGGCACCTGTCTCTCTCGGCGGAATGTGAATCTGTCTGGACAGAATGATACGGGGCAGGGGGTCGCCCCTGCGAGTGCGTTGGGGCGCCCCCTTGGTGGTCCGTCAGTCGCGGGTGCCGCGCCGTCCGATGACGTGGCGGGCGGTCGGCCGGCCGGTGTCGAGCCGTGCGACGGGCGGCCGGGTCATGAGTCGGCCGAGCTGGTCGAGGGCGTCGGCGCGGTCGACGGCGGCGGCGTGCGCGTTGCGCGTGGCCTGCTCGGCGAGCTGCCGGTCGATGGCCTGTACGCGGCGTTCCTCGGCGGCGGCCTGCTCGCGGGCGGCGAGCAGCGCGGGCCCGTCGATCTCCCGGACGATGCTCCACTCCCCGCCGATGTGGCGGGTGACGGTGACGTAGGCGCCGGCCTCGGCCCATCGGCGGGTCATGCTGGCGATGCGGGCGCGGTCGGCGGTGGCGTAGCGGGCCGGGGGCCGGCCGTCGGGCCACTCGCCGAGGGCGTACAGCGTGGGGTCGGTGCGGCGGTCGGTGATGCGGCGTCGGCGCTGTCGGGTGCTCATGCGGCGGTCTCCTGTCCGGCCGCCAGCTCGGCGGCCTCGATGCGGGACGGGTGCGGGGTGGTGCGGGGGCGGCGGCCGGTGCCCATGCGGCACGGCTGCCCGGTGCGGGCGGCGCAGTAGGCGCACGGGACGCTGAGGGGGTCGGGGCGGCCGGCGGCGAGCGCCTGGTCGCGGGCGGCGCGGGTCGGCCGGTACGGGGCGAGCTGGGCGGCGACGGCCGGGGGGATGCGGCGGCCGGTGCCCCGGATGGCGTCGGCGACCGTCGGCGCAGGTCCGCCGCTGGTGAGCGCGCGATGGTCGGCCGGCGCGGCGGCCCCGGTCGCCACGGCCCGGCGCGCGCCGAGCAGTTCGGCACGCCACTGCTCGGGCCGGTCGGGGTCGGCGGCGGGCAGGGGGTCGGTGTGACGGCCGAGCGCGTCGTCGCGGTGGCTCGCCCACTCGCTGAGCACGTGGTGCGGCTCGACCGCGAAGAAGCGGGCGGAGTGGTCGCCCCCGCGCTGCTCGTAGTACCGGCGGACAACACGGGACACGTCCCAGCGGCCGTCAGCGGTGGTGCTCGGCACCTCGGGCAGGGCCTCGGCCCACCGGGCGATCATGCGGGCGGCGGCGCCCGGGTTGGCCAGCGTCCGGGCTATGCGCCCGTCGAGCTGGCCCGCGAAGTGCAGCAGCACGGCTGCCTCTTGGCGGTTCATGCGGTTCCTTCCTGTTCCTGTTCGAGCAGCCGCAGACCGGCGAGCAGGTTGTCGGTGTGGCTCGCGGCCGGGGCGGGGCGGGGGCCGTGCAGGGGGATCACGGCGGCGCCGCCCGGGCGGGCGGGCGCGTGGTCGAGGTCCGACCAGACCCGGAGCCAGTACCGGGCGGGCTTGGGGGCGTCGGTCGGGGTGGTGCGGGCGGCGGCGAGCGCGACCAGGGCGGCGGCGCCGTGCCGGTCGACCAGCTCGGCGACGGCGCGCTGTTCGTCGAGGCTGAGCGACCAGCGCGCCGGGGTGGGCACCTGGGCGGCGGCGAGCTGGGCGCGCAGGTCGGCGAGTGCGGCGGCGGTCGCCGCGTAGCCCTGCTGCTTGTTCTCTTCTTGGTGCTCTGGTGCTTGCGTTCTGGGGGCCGGAATCCGATCCCCTCCGGGCCGGATTCCGGCCCTCCCCGGGCCGGAATCCGATCCCCCCGGGGGTACGGATTCTGGCCCCCCGGGGGCCGGATTCTGGCCCTCCCCGGGCCGGATTTCGGCCCCCTCGGATTCCGGCCCGGGGCCGGATTTCGGCCCCCCAGACGGGGCGGAATCGGATTCGGCCCGGCTGTGGTTGACGGCGCCGGGGATGCGGTAGACGGTCTCCCCGCGCGGCCCCCGCGCCCCTTCGACGACGACCAACTCGCCGTCGCCGAGCAGCTTGTCGACGGCGGCCCGTACCGATGACCGGGCGGCGCGGGTGCGCTGCACGAGCATGGTCGTACCGGCGTAGGCGGTGGCGTCCGGGCCGGGTGCGCGGTCTGCGATGGCGAGCAGTACCAGCCGCGCCGTTCCCCGGGCGGTAGCGTGGGTCCACACCCAATCCATGGCGTCGAGGCTCATCTCGTTCGAGCCTCCTTTCGTGCGGGCCCCGGGGGCGGGGTGCGCCCCCGGGGCGGGTTGGGCGGTAGGTCAGGCGGCGGTGTGCTGCTCGTACAGCTGGGTGCAGGCCGGGCAGTCGCACGTGTCGCCGATGCCGGGCAGCCGCTCGCCGGGCGCGGCGATGGTGGTCACGGGGCGCCCGGCGGCGTCCCACGTCGGCACGACCTCGGGCGCGGCGGCGCGGCGCGCGGAGCAGGGGCCCCCGGGGCAGGAGCGGCCGGCGAGCTGCGTGCACCCGCCGGTCTGCGGGTGCGCGGCGGGCAGATGCCCGCAGGCGCAGCGGTGAGCGATGTACGCCATGGGTCAGTCCTTCGGGGTGCGGTAGTAGTGGGCGAGCCGGGTTTGTACGGCCCACACGCCGACCACAGCGGCGGCGACGGAGCCGAGGACGGCGAGCACGGTCATCACGCGGCGCCCCCCTCGGCCGGGGCGAGCGCGGGCGGGACGGCGGCGCCGAGCTGCCCACCACGCCACGCCGCGAGGATGTCGTCGCGGCCCGTCTTGGCGAACCGCACGCTGTGCGAACGGGCGCGGGTCGGGCGGATCTCGACCCCGGGCACGGTGTGCGTGGCCGTGATCTCCCCCGTGTCCTCGTCGACGACCTGGACCTCGGGCACGCCGGCCGCCGTCATCTGGCCCAGCAACTCGGCGCGCTTCCACGGCCGGATGTCGCGCACGATCCGGGTGTCGCGGGCGTCGGGGTACTGCTCCCGCGCCCATGCGACGAACTCGGCCTCGTCAACGACGGTGGCCTCGGGCGAAGGCTCGGTGAGGCTGATCGTCGCCACCCGGGTGCCGTCCGGCAGCGACACGGCGATCTGCCGCGTGCCGCTGTCTGTCGCGGCGGTGTCCAGCCCGGATTGCACCTCGGCCCGGACCGCCTTCAATTCCCCGGCTACCAGCTCGGACAGGAGCTTGACGACGGCCTCGCGCAGCGCGGCGTCCTTGAGACTCACTGGGCACCCCCGGCGGCCTCGATGAGGGTGTCGCGCTGCTCGACCAGCTCGGCGACGGTGCCCTCGGCCGGCGCGTGACCGTAGTGCGCGACGAACGCGGCGTCGGCCTCGGTCGGGGTCAGGCCGGCGGCCTCGGCGGCGGCGTGCATCTCGGCGAGCGCCTGGTCGTGCGCGGCGTTGGCCGGTGGCGCTGCCTGGGCGTGCGGCTGCTGTTCGGCCTGCCGGGGCGGGTTGGGCTTGCGCCGCCCCATCGCCGCGCCGATCTCGGCGATTTCCCCGGCGTCAGACGAACCCGCGGCCTTGGCCCGGCTCCAGATCGCCCGAACCTCTTCGACCGTCTTCGCCTTCTTCGCCTCGGCGAGGAAATCCGGGGCGGCCGGCTGCGCCGACTCCCACGGGCCGGGCTCGGCCTGCCGGGTGCGGCGCGGCTGCTGCTCGGCCTGCCGGGGCGCGGCCGGCGGTGCCGGGTGGTCGCGGTCGCCGTCGTCGATCGACCGGGCGTCGACCGGGATCATGAGGACCTGGAGAAGCAGGTACTTGAGCGCCGCGCTCATCGCCTTGTTGGTGGCCTTGTCGGCGGTGTCGCCCGCCTCACCGGGCACGACGGCGACCAGCGCGTCACCGGCCGGGCCGTACAGGCGGTAGCTCATCTCCACCGTGACGAACGTCCACTTGTCACCCCGCTGCTGCGCCGTGCGGCTGACCAACTGGGGGATGAGGAACACGCCATGGGAGCGCATCGGCCCCGCGACGGCCGACATCAGGTCGTCGATGCCCCGGAAGTTGTAGCGCTGGTGGGTGTTCGTCTGGTCCTTGGCGACGGGGGACACGTCGCGCATCACGCAGTTGAGCGCCTGGAAGATGCGGGGGACATCGGCGGGGGCGCCGTCCGGCGCGGGGATGTACGCCAGCTCGGCGCCGGCCGGGGTGGTGGGCACAGCCATGGTCATGGGGTGGTGCTCCCTGCGGTGTAGTACGTGCGGTGCGGGGTGGTGTGGGCGGTCAGGTGGCCGTCGCGGGCGAGGCGCG
>NZ_JBHWJL010000305.1:0-6073 GCF_042731495.1 Streptomyces sp. NPDC059853 | reverse complement strand
GACGGCCAGTTCTGCGGCGCCTCGGTCGGCGTCGACCCGCCCTTCGCGAGCTGCGGCTCCGACGCGTACCGGATTTCCAGCTCCCAGTCCCCGCGCCCCGTGCAGGCTGACGACCGACAGCGGATAGATCTCCGTGCGCCAGTACGCGTGCGGCGGCGCCTTGAGGGCGTACAGCATGGCCGCCCGGATCACCGAGGGTTCGGTGACGGCGACGATCCGGCCGTCGTCCGCCAGCGGGCGGGTGTCGAGCCAGCCGCCGACCCGGGCGATGAACGACAGCAGCGCCTCACCGCCGTGCGGCGCGGCGCGCGGGTCGTTCAGCCAGGCGTCCACGGCGGCCGGTTCGCGGGCGGTCACCTCGGCGAGGGTCAGTCCGCTCCACCGCCCCATGTCGCACTCCCGCAGGGCCGGTTGCGCCAGCGGCGCGTAGCCGAGCACCTCGCCGGTCTGCCGGCTGCCCGCGGTGGGCGAGCAGTACCGCAGGTCGGCGGCGGCCAGCGGGGCCAGCGCCGGTACGGCCCGTTCCAGTGCCTGCCAGCCGGCGGCGTCCAGCGGACGGTCGTCGCCGAAGCGGGTGTCCAGGAGGGGGGAGGTGCGGGCAGCGGCGATCAGCGTGACCAGCATGGCGCGATGGTACGAGCCACCTGTGTACCGCACCACTACGGCGACGTAAATCTCCGGCGGTTTTACGCACCCGTCCGCCCGGGCCACACCGAGCGCAGCCGGCGCACCCCCTCGCCGATCTCGGCGACGCCCGCCGCCGGGGCGAAGCTCAGCCGCAGATACGGGGACGGCGGCTCGGCGGCGAAGTAGGGGCCGCCCGGGGCGAGCGCGACTCCGGCGCGCAGGGCCGCGTCCGCCACCGCCGCCGGGTCGGTGCCCTCCGGCAGCCGTAGCCACAGGTGGTACCCGCCGCGGGGGACGAACGGCGGTGGCGCCTCGGGGAGTCCGGTGGCGAGCGCGGTGGTCGTGGCCGTCCGGCGCAGCCGCAGTTCGGTGGCCACCGTGCGCAGATGGCGGGTCCAGGCCGGGGAGCTGATCAGCTCCAGCGCGGTCTCCTGGAGGGGGCGGGGGACGAAGAAACTGTCGACCAGCTGGATCGCCCGCAGCCGTTCGAAGGCCGGGCCCCGGGCCGCGAGGGCGCCGACCCGCAGGCTCGGGGAGGTGATCTTGGTGAGGGAGCGGACGTGCACCACCACCCCGTCCGGGTCGTCCGCGGCGAGGGCCGGGGGCAGCGTCCCGGCGTCGTCGTGGGCGAGCCAGCGGGCGAAGTCGTCCTCGATCACGAAGGCCCCCGCCGCGCGGGCCGCGGCAAGGACCCTGGCCCGGCGTCCGGGGTGCAGGACGGCCCCGGTGGGGTTCTGGAACAGCGGCTGGCAGACCAGCACCCGGGCTCCGCTGGCGGCGAAGGCGCGTTCCAGCAGGTCGGGGCGGATCCCGTCGTGGTCGAGCGGCACCGGCACCGGGCGCAGGCCGGAGGCGTGGGCGGCGGCGAGGAGCCCCGGGTAGGTGGGCGACTCGACCAGGACGGCCGAGCCCTGCGGGGCGAGGGCGCGCAGGGCGGTGGTGAGCGCGCTCTGGCCGCCCGCCGTGATGAGCACGCCGGAGGCGGATACGGTGCCGTCCGGACCGCCGATCTCCCGGGCGAACCAGGCGCGCAGTTCCTCCAGGCCCTCCATCGGCGGGCGGTCCCACGCGCCCGGCCGCCGTCCGGCCCGGGCCAGGGCCGCCGACAGGGCCCGTTCGGGGCGCAGACCGGGCGGCAGATACCCGCCGTTGAACTCGATGACCCCCGGCGGTGGCGCGGCGAGGGTGGCCAGCACACCGGTGGCGTCGGCGCCGCGCGGTCCGCCGTCGGCCGGGGTCTCGGCGGTCAGTGCGACCTCCTGCCAGGAGGTGTCGCCGGGCGGGGGGACGGCGGGTCGCGGCGCGGCCCGGAAGGCACCGGCGCCGGGCCGGGTGACGACCAGTCCCTCGGCGGCGAGCGCCGCCAGCGCCCTCGACACGGTGACGGGGCTGACGCGGTGGCGTTCGACCAGGACCCGGCTGGACGGCAGCTTCTCCCCTGGTGAGTAGCGGTTCAGCTCCTCCCGCAGGAGATGGGCCAACTCCGCTTCACTGCTACCGTGGTGCATGAGAGCAGACAGTAGCGCTATCGAGCGCACCGGGATAGCGGTCGCCACCCCGCCGGTGCCCGGCACGGACCGCGGCGGGATCGCGCTCGCCGCACTCGGCGTGCTCGCCTTCTCCTTCACCCTGCCCGGCACCGCCTGGGCGATGGACGGCTTCGGGCCCTGGAGCACCACCGCGCTGCGCATCGTGCTCGCGGCCGTCGGCGCGGCCGTCGCCCTGCGCGTGACCCGCGCCCCGCTTCCCGCGCCCCGGCACCGGACGGGGCTGGCCGTCGTCGCCTGCGGCACCGTCATCGGCTTCCCGCTGCTCACCGCGCTGGCGCTGCAGACCTCCTCCACCTCGCACGCCGCGGTCGTGGTGGGCCTGCTGCCGCTGACCACCGCGGTGTACGGCACGCTGCGTTCCGGCAGCCGCCCCTCCGTCGCCTTCTGGGCCGCGGCCGGGGCGGGGGCCGCCGCCGTCGTCGCCTTCGCCCTCGGCACCGGCGGCGGCTCCCTGGCCCGGGGCGACCTCTATCTCGCCGCCGCGCTGCTGATCACCGCCGCCGCCTACGGCGAGGGCGGCCGGTTGGCCCGGGAGCTGCCCGGCTGGCAGGTGATCTCCTGGGCTCTGCTGCTCTCCCTGCCGCTCGCCCTGCCCGCCGCCGTGCTGGCCGTGTCCGTGGAGCCGGTCGAGCCGACCGCCCGGGCCGTCACCGGGCTGCTGTGGGTGGCGCTGGTGTCCCAGTTCGGCGGGCTGGTGGTCTGGTACCGGGGCCTGGCGCGGGCCGGTGTCGCCCGGGCGAGCCAGCTCCAGCTCGCCCAGCCGCTGCTCACGCTGGTGTGGGCCTCCCTGCTGCTGGGCGAGAGCATGACCTGGGCCGCGCCCGTCACCGCGCTGGCCGTGCTCTCCTGCATCGCGGTCACCCAGCTGGCCCCGTCCCGGCCTCCGCACGCCGGGACGCGCCCCCGGTCCTAAACTGGAAAGTGGTGACAAGCATCACATCCAGGACATGACGGGCGACGGGAGGGATGACGATGCGAGCGAAAGCGGGCGACCGGATGGTGACCCACGGCAGGACGGTGGGCCGGGAGGACCGGGTCAGCGAAGTGGTGGAAGTCCTGGGCTCCGACGGCGCGCCGCCGTACCGGGTCCGCTCCCGGGACGGCCACGAGAGCGTGCTCTCCCCCGGCCCCGACACCGTGGTCGAGCACCGGACGGAACGGCGCGGCGGCTAGGACCTGCCCATCGGATCTTCGTGGCGCCGCGCCGCCGGTTGCGGCGCCTCGCGGCGTCGTGGTGGCGGCCGGACAGGCGCTCGGCTTCAGGCGGCCGGGTGGGCCGCGAGCCGGTCGGCGACCGTGCGGGGCTCGCGGCCCAGGAGTCCGGCCAGTTCGGGGCCGGCCGCGGCGAAGTAGCCCGCGCGCGCGGCCCGGTACCAGGTGAGCAGCAGCCGGGCCATCGGCTCGGGCACACCGTTCGTGATCTGACCGGCGACCCACCGTTCGTCGTCCACGACGACCCGCTCGACCGTACGGCCGGTGAGACCGGAGGCGATGCCGGCGACATCCTCGAAGGTGACGGCGGTCGGCGCGGTGAGGGTGACGGGGCCGTCGAAGGAGCGGTCACCGGCGAGGATGACCGCGGTGGCCTCGGCGACATCGGCGCGGTCGGTGTACGGCACGGGGCCGTCTTCCGGCTGGGCGATCACGCCGGTTTGCCGCCACGGGCCGAGTACCTGATCGAGCGGGCCGTAGGCGCCGTTGCGCAGGGCGGTCCAGGCGACTCCCGCGTCGCGGAGGATCGCCTCGGTGGCGAGGTGGATGCCCGACGGCCGGTACGGATTGCCGGGAACGGTTCCCTGCTGGCTCGTGTAGAGGATCCGCCGGGCGCCGGCCGCGACCGCGGCTTCGACGGCGTTGCGATGCAGGCCCACCACGTCGGCGGCCGGATCGTTGCCGGACACCAGCAGTACCTGCTCCGCACCGGCGAACGCCTCGCGGAGCGTGGCCGGTTCCTCGTAGGAGCCCTGCCGCACCCGCACGCCCCGCTCGGCGAGGTGCCGCGCCCGGCCGGCGTCGCGGACGCTGACGCCGATCCGGTCGGCGGGTACGCTCCTGAGGAGGTGTTCGACGATGGCGCCGCCCAGCCCTCCGGTGGCACCGGTGACAACGATCATGCTCTCGGCCCTTCTGCGTACCCACGGTGTCCGCCCGGGGGCGGGTTCATAAGTTGACCACTATGGTCACGTTATCCAGTGCCTCCGACCGTAAGTAAACTGACCCACTGAGTCAAATTGCGCCGAGCAACGGAAAGGACCGGTGGGAGCCATGGCCGCCGCGACCCCTGCGGGATCCGGGCTGCGTGCCGACGCCCGGCGCAATTCCGAACAGATCCGCTCCGCCGCGATCGGCGCCTTCCGGGGACAGGGCCTGACGGTGCCGATGGAGGAGGTCGCCAAGGCGGCGGGGGTGAGCAAGGCCACGATCTTCAACCGGTTCGGCGGGCGGATCGGCCTCATCGAAGCCGTCATCGAAGAGGTCGTGGCGAGGGAGCTGTTCACCGTCATCGACCGCACACGGACCATCGACAACACCGGCGAGCGCGTCACGTACTACCTGACGGCGCTCCGCGACCTCCAGTACCGACAGCCCGCCGTCAACGACGTGCTGTTGCAGATCTATCCGGACGCGCCGCAGCTCATGGAGATCTGCCGGGCCGGCAGCCGGGCCAACGAGGAGCTTGTCGCGGCGGCGCGGGCCGCCGGTGTGCTGCGACCCGAGTTCACGGCGGGCGATCTCCACGCACTCGTCGTCGACAACGCCCTCGCCCTCAAGCACGGCGAGCGGCCTCCCCGGGACGCCTACGACCGCCGCACCCGCTATCTCCTGGACGGCATCCGCGGTGGCTCGGCCCCTTCCGGCGGACGCTGACCCGCCGGACCGGCCGGGACGGCCTGCCGCCCGACCGTCAGCCGGGCCCGCTGCCGACCGGGGTCCGCCCGGTACCGTCCCCGCCGTCCTCCACCTCCCGGCGCACCTGCTCGCAGGCGCGGGTGAGGAGGCGGGAGACATGCATCTGCGAGATGCCCAGCCGCCCGGCGATCCCGCTCTGGGTCATGCCGTGGAAGAACCGCAGGTACAGGATGGTCCGCTCGCGCTCGGGCAGGGATTGCAGCGGGGCGCGCACCGCCTCCCGGTCCACCACCAGGTCGAACCCGGGGTCGGGCGCGCCGAGGGTGTCCTGGAGCGCGTGGTCCCCGTCCGAGCCGGGCAGTTCCGCGTTCAGCGACAGCGCGCTGTAGCTCTCCAGGGCCCGCAGCCCGGTCTCGACCTCCTCCTCGGTGAGCCCGGTGTGCCGGGACAGCCGGGGGACGTCGCTGCCGCGGTCGCCGGTCCGCTGGTCCAGTTCGCGGACCGCCACCCGCACCTTGTTGCGCAGTTCCTGGGTGCGCCGGGGCACGTGCACGTCCCACAGGTGGTCACGGAAGTGCCGCTTCATCTCCCCGACGATGGTGGGCACGGCGTAGCTCTCGAACGCCGCGCCGCGCTCCGGGTCGAAATGACGTACCGCCTTGATCAGCCCGACGGCGGCGACCTGTTCCAGGTCCTCCAGCGCCTCCCCGCGGTGCCGGAACTTGCGGGCCAGCCGGTCGGCCATGGGTATCCAGGCGCAGACCACCTCCCGGTACAGCTCCTCGCGCTCCCGGCAGGGCGGCAGGTGGGCGATGCGCTCGAACTGCGGCCGGGTGTCGGGGGCATCGTGGCGGCGGCGGCGTTCCGGAGTGGCTCGGGCAGGTCCGTTCATGACGTTCTCCCAGCTCAGAGACCAAAAGCGCGGGTCTGTGGTTGTTCCCCCGGGAGGATGCGGTGCCGGGCTCAAGTCTGCCGGTTCGCCATGGAACGCACATCTCGGCGCGGCGGCCCCGTGACCCGGGTTGCGAAGGCGGCTACCCGCCGCC
>NZ_JBHWJL010000304.1:4043-6075 GCF_042731495.1 Streptomyces sp. NPDC059853 | reverse complement strand
CCTGGAGACCGTCCGCGAACGGGAAGAACGCGTCCGAGGCCGCGTACGCGCCCGCCGCCCGCTCCGCGCCCGCCCGCTGCACCGCCAGCCGCGCCGAGTCCACCCGGTTCACCTGGCCCATCCCGACGCCCACCGTGGCGCCGTCCTTGGCCAGCAGGATCGCGTTCGACTTCACCGCGCGCGAGGCCCGCCACGCGAACGCCAGCTCGGCCAGCTCCGCCTCGCCCAGCGCCTCGCCCGCCACCAGCGTCCAGTTCGCCGGGTCGTCCCCGTCCGCCTGGAGCCGGTCCGCGACCTGGAGCAGCGTCCCGCCCTCCAGCGGCCGGTACTCCACCGCGCCCACGCCCGCCGGGGCGCCCGGAGCGCGCAGCACCCGGATGTTCTTCTTCCGGGCCAGGACGTCGACGGCGCCCTCCTCGTACCCGGGCGCCACGATCACCTCGGTGAAGATCTCCGCGACCTGCTCGGCCAGCGCCACCGACACCGGGCGGTTGACCGCGATCACCCCGCCGTACGCCGACAGCGGGTCGCAGGCGTGCGCCTTGCGGTGCGCCTCGGCCACATCGGCGCCGACCGCGATCCCGCACGGGTTGCTGTGCTTGATGATCGCCACCGCCGGCGCCTCGTGGTCGTACGCGGCGCGGCGGGCGGCCTCGGCGTCGATGTAGTTGTTGTAGCTCATCTCCTTGCCGTGCAGCTGCTCGGCGGCCGGCAGGCCGGTGCCCGAGCCGTCCGCGTACAGCGCCGCCCCCTGGTGCGGGTTCTCGCCGTACCGCAGCACGCCCTGCCGGGTGAAGGTGAGCGAGGTGGTGGCCGGGAACGCCTCGGTGGCGCCCGCCTCCTCGTTCTGCGCCGCGAACCAGCCCGCCACCGCCGCGTCGTACTCGGCGGTGTGCGCGAACGCCTCCGCCGCCAGCCGGCGCCGCTGCGGCAGCGTGAACCCGCCCTCGGCGACGGCCGCCAGCGCGTCCCCGTACCGGTCCGGGTTGACGACCACGGCCACCGACGGGTGGTTCTTGGCCGCGCCGCGCACCATCGACGGGCCGCCGATGTCGATCAGCTCCACGCACTCGTCGAAGGAGGCGCCGGAGGCGACCGTCTCCGAGAACGGGTAGAGGTTCACCACGACCAGGTCGAACGCCTCGATCTGCAGCTCCGACAGCTGCTGCCGGTGCTCGGGGCGGCGCAGGTCGGCGAGGATCCCGGCGTGCACGCGCGGGTGCAGGGTCTTGACCCGGCCGTCCAGCATCTCGGGGAAGTTGGTGATCTCCTCGACCGGGGTCACCGGCACCCCGGCGGCGGCGATCGTCTTGGCGGTGGAGCCGGTGGAGACGAGCGCCACCCCGGCCGCGTGCAGACCGCGGGCCAGCTCCTCCAGACCGGTCTTGTCGTACACGCTGACCAGGGCCCGGCGGACCGGGCGCTTCGTACCTTCTTCGGAGGTCACGGGATGGAAACCTTTCGTCCCTCGATGCGGTATCCCTCGCGGGCCAGCCGGCCCACGGCGTCGACGAGCAGCGAGCGCTCGACTTCCTTGATCCGCTCGTGGAGCGACGCCTCGTCGTCCTCCTCGCGGATGTCCACCGCCCCCTGGGCGATGATCGGGCCGGTGTCCACCCCGGCGTCCACGAAGTGCACCGTGCAGCCGGTCACCTTGACGCCGTGGGCGAGCGCGTCCCGTACCCCGTGGGCACCGGGGAAGCTCGGCAGCAGCGCGGGATGGGTATTGATGAATCGCCCGCCGAACCGGGCGAGGAATGCGGGGCCCACGATCTTCATGAAACCGGCCGAGACGACGAGATCGGGCTCGTACGCGGCCACCTCCTCGGCGAGGGCGCGGTCCCAGTCGGCGCGGGTGGCGAAGTCGCCGACGCGCCGCACGAAGGCGGGCACCCCGGCCCGTTCGGCCCGGCGCAGTCCCTCGATGCCGTCGCGGGGGGGGCCGCGCGGGGCCCCCGGCGCGCCCGACCAGCGCGGGCCGCGGGCGGGGTGGGGCTCCCGCAGCGCCGGGGGGTGGGTGGCCGGGCCGGAG
>NZ_JBHWJL010000304.1:0-4033 GCF_042731495.1 Streptomyces sp. NPDC059853 | reverse complement strand
TTTTAACCCACCCTGGCCCCTGGGGGGGGGGGGGCCGACCCCGCCCCCCCCCCCCCCCCGGCGGCCCCCCCGGCCCCGTGCGGCCGGGCCCTGCCCCGCTTGCCCGGGGGGGGCGCCCCCCCCCGCGACCACCTGCGCGCCGTACCAGCGCGGGCCGAGAGCGGACTGGGCATCCAGCAGCGCCTGGAGATTGGTGCCCGAGCCGGATACCAGGACGACGAGGCGTGCGGGATCCTTGGGCTGCTGGGCTGGGGCCACGGCGGGAATCTTCCTCGTGCGGTGGGCTGAGCGCGACAGGGCCGTCGGCCACCGGTCACCATACCGGCATACCGGGCTCCCCCATGCGACGGGTGAGGCGGGGCCGGGTACGGTCGTTGCCAGCGGATCCGCGGACGAAGGGGACAGCCGACCACCATGACCGATCGACGGCGAGCCTCGGGGCGGCAGGACCGGCCCGGCGAGGAGCACAACCCCTTCGCACCGCCGCCCGAGGGCCAGCCCGACCGGCCGTGGCAGTTCCGCCGTGAGGACAGCGGCAACGGCAACGGCGACGGACGCGGCACCACCGGGGGCAGCGGCGACGACAGAGCCGGCGGCGGCAACGGCGAGGGCGGCGGCGACGGCTCCGGCGAGAACGAGGACAACCAGCGCTCCCGCTGGGGCAGCCAGTGGAGCCGGCGCCAGCCGGGCCGCGGCAGCGGCGGCTTCGGCCAGCCCCCGCAGCAGCCCGGCGAGGAGCCGGGCGGGCGGCCGTTCGGCCCGCGCTGGGACCCGACCGACCCGCGCCAGCGGCACGCCAGGTACGCGCTGCTGGCCGGCCTGTGGGGCATCTTCGCCGGCCTGCTGGGCTGGGAGTGGCTGGGACTGCTGCTCGGCGCGCTCGCCCTCTACTGGGGCATCAGCGGACTGCGCGGCGCCCCGCAGGAGGGGACCGGCAAGGACAAGGACGCAGCCAAGGACACCGGCGGCGAGGAGCGGGAGCCGCACCACCGGGCGACCGTCGCCCAGGTGGAGGGCGAGGCCCCGCGGCCCGGCCCCGCGGCCACCGCCACCGCCCCGGCCCCGTCCCGGCGTTCCCCGGTGGGCCTGGCGATCGGCGGTGTGGTGCTGGCGGGCCTGGCCCTGCTGATCGTCTTCACCACCTACACGGTGCAGCTGGTGTACAAGGACTACTTCGACTGCCACCAGGACGCCCTGACCGCCACCAGCCGCGAGGCGTGCGAGGACCTGCTGCCCAAGCAGCTCCGGCCGATCCTCGGCGAACGGGGCTGACGGACCCGGCCCGCGGGCGGCGGTGGGCCGGGCGGACCGGCCCACCGCCCGCGCCGTGGCACGGCACCCGCACGGCGTGCGTGCCGCCCCCGTCGCCGCCAACGCCCGGGCCACCGCCGGGCGATCCCGATCCGGCCCAGCAGGTCGGGAACCTCGGCCTTTGTTCGGAACCCCCGTCCCGGAGGCGGTGTTCAGGACTCCCGACCGGTGTCCGAGCGTGCGGAGAGGTCCGTTTCCTGGTCGAAGGGCCCGTCCGGGGTGCGGGGAACGGCCGAGGGCGGCGGCTCGGCGGCGGCCCCGGACGGCTCGGGGCGCAGCATCCGCCGCAGCCGGCTGATCGTGCCGGGCCCCAGCGGCTCGATGTCCGGGCCGTCCCCGCGCCGCCGCCGGGGCCACCGTCCGGCGGGCCGTACCCGTTCCGTGGCCCGGCGCCGTTTCCGCTCCCGGCGCCGCTGCGGCCGGACCTTCTTCGCCGCCTTCCCGGCCCCGGCCCCGGCCCCGGCGACCGGGTCCGTCCCGTGCGGTCGCCCCGGCTCCTCCGGCTGCTCCGTCCCGTCCGGCCGCTCCCCGCGGGCCGCCCACCACCGCCACACCCAGCCGGTGAGCAGGTGCCAGGGGCCCGCCGTGCGCAGCTGCCAGGCGCGGAGCGCCAGCGCCAGCGGCACCCCGCCCAGCACGCCCCACGCGGCACCGGCCGCGCCCGTCAGCAGCGGATCGGGGCCGAACTCGGCCAGTGCCGCGGTGCCCAGCGGCCCGCCCGCCAGCGTCGCGAGACCGCCCAGTACGACCCCGCAGCCGACCGCCGCCAGCAGCGCGGTCAGCGCCGTGGCCGCCGGGCCGGAGCCGGAGCGTACGGCGCCGCGCGCGGTGAAGTGCGCCAGGACCGCCACCCCGGCCGCCGGCACCACGGCGGCCACCGCCCACACCGCCCAGCCGCCCCCCGTACCGCCGGGCGCGACCGCCAGCAGCGGGAACGCGGGCAGCCGCGGCCCCTCCCCCGCGCCGCCGCCGAGCGGCAGCGGCGCCAGCAGGCTGCCCGCGCCCAGCGTGAAGCCCGGCCCCAGCCCGTACGCCGCCGCCCACACCGCCGCGTTCGGCGCCAGCGCGAGCCCGAGCAGCAGCACCGCGATCTGCCCCGACCAGGGGCCCGACAGCTGGCCGAACGTCCGCTGCGCCGCGTCCGCGTGCAGCACGAGTGCCCCGGCCGCCAGCAGGGCACCCGCCCCCACCACCGCCGCCGTGGCGGCCACGGCGGCGCGTCCCGCCGCCGCCAGCCGGTAGGGGTCGGGCCACGGCGCCGGCCAGCCCAGCACCGAGACGGCCGAGGCCAGCGCCACCGCGCAGGTCAGCAGCGGCATCGCCAGCAGGGCGCTCGGCGGGTGCACGCTGATCGGGCCGCCGAGTGTGTACAGCGCGGCGGGCACCGCCGGGAGCAGATAGCCGGCACTCACCCACAGCGCGGCGCGCGGCCCGAGCGCCGGGTCCCGTTCGCCGATCAGCGCCACCCGCACGGCCCGGTGCAGCAGCCAGCAGGGCAGCGCGGTGAGCAGCAGCGGGGTCAGTCCGATGGGGGCGGGGACGCCGCTGAGCGTCTCGGCGCGCACGAGTTCGGCGCCGTGGGCCAGCAGCCACAGCCCGGCGACGACGCGCAGCGCGCCGCCCGCGCCGCTGTCCGGGAACGGGGAGGTGGTCCACAGCACGAGTCCGATGACGGCCAGCACGCCGAAGCCGAGTCCGGCCGCCACCAGCCCCTCACCGAGCCAGCGGCTGCGGGCGATTCGGCCGTCCGGGGCAAATCGCTGGATAAGGGTGCGCACGCGGCCATGCTGCCAAGAACGCCCGGCAGGCTGGGGTACCGCCACGGCCCGGACCAGGAAGGACAGCCGCCATGGAGACCCTGACCAGCGCACCGGGCCGAAGACGTACGCCCGTTCGGTGGTGGAATCCGCCGGTGACCCCGGAGGCGGCGTTCGCGGCGCTGTACGAGGCGCACGCGGCCGCGCTGACCCGGCAGGCGTTCCTGCTGTGCGGCGGGGACGCGCGGTTCGCGGCCCGCGCGGTGGAGCGCGGATTCCAGCGCTGCTGGGAGGAGTGGCCCGCCGTGGCGGCGGACCGCGACCCCGCGGCACGGGTGCGGGCGGCGGTGTACGGGTACGCCCTCTCGCCGTGGCACCGGCTGCGGCCCTGGGGCCGGCCCCGGCCGCTGCTGCCCGCCCTGCTGGCGCTGCCGCCGCACCGGCGCGGCACGGTGGTGCTGCACGACTGCGCGGGGGTGGGCCTGGCCCGTACGGCGGCCGAGACGGAGGCGACGGAGGCGGTGGCCCTGGCGCGGCTGCGGGCGGGGCGGGCGGCGCTGCCGCCCGGGATGCCGCCGCTGGCCGCACTGGCCGCGGCGGCGCCGTCGCGTACCCGCCGCCCGGACGCGGTACGCCGCGCGGGCGAACGGTCCACCGCCCGCCGCACCGCGGCCTGCCTGCTGCTGACGGCGGCGACCCTCACGGCGATGACGGCTTCGGTCATGACGGCACTGCGCTGAGCAGCCGCGCCCGGCGCGCGGGAGCGGGCCGGAGGCACCCGGTGCGTCGTACGGGGAGCCTGCCTGTCGTGGGGCTGCTCGATGCCCCCGAGTCCCACGGCACGAAGCGGAAGCCGCGCCCAGCGCGGTAGGACACGGCGCCCGGGAGCGCCGTCCCGCCACCGGCCCGGCGGCAGGGCGGCCGGGAAACGGCGAGGGCGCCCCGGCCGTACGGTGTACGGCCTG